>JAIRLC010000131.1 GCA_031259645.1 Prevotellaceae bacterium
GATGATATAAGTCCGGTTTGTGCATCCTACACAGCAGGCGCTATCGGCGGCGAGGGCTCTGTATTACCGAGTTGTGCGGCGTATGTGGCCGGCGCCATTGGCGGGCCGGGTGATGCAGCGCCCGGCTGTGCTACGTACCGCGCCGGAAGCATTGGCGGGTTGAGTTTCGTGGGATCGTTTTAACAAATAAGGTTAATGTAAACAAAGGAAATATAAACAAAAACAAAAAATTATGGAAAAAAGAAAAACAATTCAAATGTTGCTTGTGGCGGCTTTAGCAGGCGGCCTGAGCATAATGGGTTATGCCCAGGGGAAAGTATGCGAAGGCACAGCTTATGAGATTCTGGAACTTCAGGCGCCCTCCGATCCTTCCGCTTATGTATGGTGGGAGGACGGGAAAGAGATTCCAAATGCCGCTGCCGCCAAGTACACCGTTCCTGCCGACAAGCCGGTGGGGAAATACACGTATATTCGCCGGTCGAAGAAAGACGGTTGCGATTGGATGTCATCGAATGCCTATACGGTAGAAGTGATGACCTGCGGGGCTATTGCTGATGATGCATCAATCGGCACTAAGGGCTCGTTTCAGGATCCGCGCGACAATAAGGTGTACAAAACGGTAAAGATGCCTGACGGGAAAGTATGGTTTGCCGAGAACTTGAATTACCAGGTGGACTTGACGTTTAACCAGCAGGCAGGCCAAGCAAATGGAGTGGCGTTTACAAGTACGGGGAACGGTGTTCCAGCCATTGGCTCGTATTGGTGTCCTGCTGTTAGTGGCGCCACATTGTCGGCGGACAGGAATACGTGTAATGTATATGGAGCGTTGTACACATGGGAAACAGCCATGAGTTTGGATGGGAAAGGCGTTTGGGACGAAACGCGTGTGTCGGGTAATTACTATAATACCTCAGGCGCACCGGGAAGTACCCCAGAAGCTGCTGTAAACAATGCTGTGGATGGTCGTGGTATATGCCCGTCGGGGTGGCATATACCGACATTACGGGAGTGGTCTACGCTGCTTGCCCATGTGGACGACGGGGACGATGTCTTCACTAACACAGGCATAGGTAGCTGGAGTGGTACCAATGCTGGCACAAAGCTAAAAACCGCCGCAACCTTTGTGGGCACCGATCCCGGTGACGGCTCAATTGCTTTTGATGCAGCCTATATCCCAAGTGACCGTTACGGTTTTACACTTATACCCGCCGGTCTTCGTATGCCTGACCAATTCGCCTCTAGAGCCACTTGGATAGTGCACATGTCCTCCACCGCTGCAAATGAACACAGTCTAATTACAGTCGACTTGAACAGCAACAGCAATCAGGTACGCTTATCGCAGCGTAGTAGATATTATGGGTTCTCGCTCCGCTGCGTAGAAAATTAGTTAAGTATAAACGTTGTAAATGTTTTGTACTGCTGCCCAAAAATCTTGCCACAAGGTCGCGGCGTTGCCGGCACAGAAGGGGGCTGTCAAATAAATGTGCTAATGTGACTAATTTTTTAATGTGACTAATTAAAAGACAGATAATAGAACATGGATTTTTAGATCATAGACGAAAACAATGTGCTAATGTGACTAATTAAAAGACAGATAATAGAACATGGATTTTTAGATCATAGACGAAAACAAATGCGCTAATGTATTTTAACTCTTAGCTCTTAACTAAAATGTCTAATATCTAAACATCTAATTGTCTATAGTCTATCTACACAATAAATAAACTGGATTGTAAATGTTTCTTCTGCAAATCCTGTGTCTTTCTAAGATGAGAAAGGCAATCTTGCAGGGCTGGAACGGGAAAGCGGCTATTCAAATTTGAGTAGTCGTTTTTTTTCATGTGTTGTTTTCATTAATCACTTAATCACGCTTTCTCGGGTGATAGCGCAGGATATTTTGCTGCCAGCGTTTCCGGTCCACGTGGGTATAAATTTCGGTGGTGAGGATGCTTTCGTGTCCCAGCATTTCCTGCACCGCCCGCAAATCGGCGCCGTTCTCCACCAAATGGGTGGCGAAGGAATGACGAAAGGTGTGGGGACTGATGTTTTTGGTGATGCCCACCTGCGCCGCCAACTGCTTAATCAGCATAAACACCATGATGCGCGAAAGTCCCCGCCCGTGGACGTTAAGAAAAAGAATATCTTCACTCTTCGGATCTACTTTTCGCAAGGTGCGTTGCGCCAAATAGCGGTGAATCTCATCCATGGCACGCTGGCCAATAGGTACAAGGCGCTGCTTGTCGCCTTTGCCGACGACCCGGATAAAACCATCGTTGAAAAACAGGCCGGAGATACGCAAGGTAATTAATTCGGACACACGCAGACCGCAGCCGTAAAGGGTTTCGAGAATGGCGCGATTGCGGTGTCCTTCGGGACGGCTTGCATCTACCGCCATAATCAACGCATCGATTTCTTCAACCGTTAATACTTCGGGAAGGTAAAAACCCAGTTTCGGGCTTTCAATCAACTCGGCAGGGTTAATTTCCATGCGGTCTTCCAACAACAGGAATTTATAAAAGGCTTTAATACCGCTCAAGACCCTTGCCTGCGAACGTTTCCCGATGCCATGTCCGGGAATGGCCGCCAAAAAAGCGGTAATATGCCGGTGTTCTACCTGTTCCGGCGAAAGGCCGAATGTGGACACAATAAACGTATTCAGTTTCTCCACATCGCGTATGTACGCTTCCACCGAATTAACCGACAGCGATTTTTCCAGCCGGAGATAATTGCCGAAATCGTTGATGGCAGTAGTCCATAAACGATGGAGCGATTGGGTATGAGTTTCCTTTTCCAAATTTTAACTATCTTTGCAGGTACAAAAATACAAATAAGATGTCGCTTAAAAAAACAAAAATAGTAGCTACCATTTCCGATAAAAACTGTTCTCCCGATTTTTTGCACCAGTTATATCTTTCCGGAATGAATGTGGTGCGGATCAACACCGCGCACCAGAAGCCGGAGTCGGCCATGAAAATAATACAGCACGTGCGGCAGGTATCCAACAAAATTGCCGTTTTGATTGACACCAAAGGCCCTGAAATCCGTTTAACCGACATGGAGCCCGGCACGGGGTTTGAGGTGAAAGAAGGCGATGTGTTACGCCTGTCGGGTGACCCCGAAAAAATATCGAGTCCGGAACATTTGTATGTGAATTTCGCCGGCTTCGTGGCCGACCTGCATGTGGGCGCCACCATCCTTATCGACGACGGCAGCCTTGCGCTGAAGGTAACGAGAAAAAATGACGACCATCTGGAATGTACGGTGAAAGAGCCGGGCATCCTCATGGGGCGCAAAAGCGTAAATGTGCCGCATACGCGCATCAACCTGCCGGCCATGAGCGACAGGGATCGCGTATTTATCAACTGGGCTATCGACAATGAGCTCGATTTTATTGCCCACTCATTTGTGCGCTGCAAGGAAGACGTGATGGAAATACAAAAAATACTGGACGCCCGCCACAGCCACCTGAAAGTTATTGCGAAGATCGAAAACCAGGAAGGGGTGAATAATATCGACGAAATACTCAATCACGTATATGGAATTATGGTGGCGCGCGGCGATCTGGGCGTGGAAATAGCGGCAGAAAAGATACCGGTCATCCAGCGCCAGTTGATTGCAAAGTGCCAGTTGCGGAAAAAGCCGGTGATCATTGCCACACAAATGCTTCATTCGATGATTGAACACGCGCGCCCCACCCGCGCCGAAGTGAGCGACGTGGCCAATGCCATTTACCA
>JAIRLC010000166.1 GCA_031259645.1 Prevotellaceae bacterium
TCGTTCCATTTAAAATAAGCACCGGTGCGGCTGTCGGCCGGATTTAGCGACCAAATGTTTCCGCCTTCTAAAAACAACGCACCTTCTAATGCATTAAATATTTTATAGCGAAATTCAATGTTGCCCTCAAGCTTCATGTCACCTACCTGATTGGGAATAGAGAAGGTGGAGTCCATTGGCGCGGCGCCGGGGCCTAAGGTGCGCGCCTGCCAGCCGCGCAAGCTGTAGGCGCCACCCGAAAAATATACTTCCTCAAACGGCATAGCAATAGAATTGCCGTAGCCCCGGCCAACACCGCCAAAAGCGCGATAGGCCAGCATCACATAATCATTAAAATACTGGTAATACGATATGTTCAAATCGGTTTTGGCGAACTGGGCATACGTATTGCCAAATATCCGGTATCCGCCGTCGGACGACAACAGACGGTCGAACAGGCTGACGGTGTTGCCGGCCGTTTCCACATTCCATCGCAGATACACGGAGTTCAACCGTTTATTGGGCTGCCTGTCGGTGTAGATCACCGAAGTGGAAAGGCCGAGCACAAAGTGATTCTCATACCGGTTGCGAAGAAACGGGTCGGTAAGGCTTTCATAAAACAGCCGGCTCAGGTTATACACATTCACAATATTAAGACTAACGGGAACAACATTGTAGGTCATGCGAGAGGAGGGATGCCAAGTGTATCCGAAGGATAATACCATGGAGTTACGGGTATAATCGGGGCGATACTGAAAGCTGTAGGATGACAAAAATTCTGTCCGCGGCATGTAACGCGACATATAACGATATAGCCACGGGAAGAGAAACTTCGGCACACTCAGCGACGGAGCGGCCGACACTTCGCTGGCACGCTGTTGCTTGTTATTCCACTTAAATTGAAAATCGCCCAAGAACGAAAGGTTCAAGTATTCGGCGCCTTTAAATAAGTTTTTATGGAAATAGGATACGATGGGCGACACGCCAAATAAAGCGTTGGAGCTAACCGAAAATTCAAAATTGGTCTTAAACCCTTGCGATTTGGCGGGCGTCAGCCTGATCAGGCAATCGACCAGCGCCTCCCCTTGCTCGCCCACCAGTTCCACAAACTGGATATTGACTACCCTGAATACGTTCAGGGCGGTGAAGTTATTATACGTGCGGTTTACAAGGGCCTCATTATACGCGTCGCCGGGCCTTATTCGCAAAGCCTCCATGTACATGCCATTTCGCAAAACCGGTTGTTCGCGATAATGCAGCGTCAGCTCGCCGTGCTCCGAAACGGGTTGCAAGGCTATGCGCTGCATGGTTTCATAATAGGACGAATCGGCATAGGCCGCAGTCTGGTCAAAATCGCTGTATATTTTTATGTTCCTTATCCTGTAGCGGCGTTGCGGCAAGGTATCACTGCCGGAAAACACCACTTTAGTCATGGTTAATTCGGCTTGCCCACTGTGTCCCAATGTGTCGGCAAAAAAAGTGAGTTGATTTTTCCCAAAGGTATAAAACGCCTTATTATGTAACAACACTTCGAGGCGTTCACGTTCCTTATCCATGATTTCGGTCGATAGCGGGTCACCGGGCCGGAGCAGGCTATTTACCGAATCGGCAAGGATGGCGCGCGACAGCGAATCATCGCCCAAATCGTAGTGCAGGGAGCGTATGCGTGTGACCTCGTTGGGCGTGACGGTATAGATAACCTTGACCTTATGTCTTTTGAACACCACGCTGTCGCTCACCTGTACACCGTAATAACCACGGCTCCGCATGTATTGTTCCAAGTTGTTCTCGCTCTGCCCCACCATGTCGGGATCAAAAATAACAGGGGCTTCGCCAAGGGTGCGCATGGCTTTACCCAGCCAACAGGAGTCACAAGGCGGTGCTGCGGCATACATGCCTAAGTGGAAACGAATGCCTAAAAATATGGTCTTGTTAGCGTTTTGTCTAAGGTAAGAGTAAAGTTCTTTAGGTTTTATTCCACGAGCTTCCCCTTCGATTTTTATTTCATTCTCGGTAAGCCGATATGCGTTATGCGGCAATAATGCAGCAGAGCTACAAGCTGTAGCAACAAACAATACCACCGACGAAAATACGCCGAAATAAAATCGGAAAGCCCCCATCAACCCGCCTTATAATATTTAAACAAAGATAATAATTTTTCTAAAGTTGCAAAAATAATTAAGCAGCAAGGAATGCGACAACCAACTGTTCGGCCTGAAGTTTGGTGGTTTCGAGGTCGTCATTCACCAGTTCCACATCAAACTGCGGGGCAAAGCCGAGTTCATAAGCCGCCTTGTCAAGCCGCCGCTGTATGGTTTCCGGGCTGTCGGTAGCACGACGCTCCAAACGGTGCCGCAACGCCTCCAACGAGGGCGGGCGCACAAACACGGACAAGGCTTGCCCGCCATACATTTTTTTCAGGTTCAGTCCGCCCTGCACGTCAATATCAAAAAGAATGACATGGCCCTTAGCCCAGATGCGCTCCATTTCGCACTTGAGCGTGCCATAGCACAAGCCGGGATATACTTCCTCCCACTCCGCAAACGCATCATGCTGCACACGTAGTGCGAACTCATCACGGGTCAGGAAAAAATAATCTTTCGCATGTTTTTCATCTCCCCGCGGCGCACGGCTGGTGGCCGAGATGGAAAACTCAAGTGCCGGAAAGCGTTGAAGCAAGTGTCGCACGATCGTCGTTTTCCCCGAACCCGACGGCGCGGAAAAAATAATCATTTTATTCGTCATAACACATTTAATAGTTGTTCCTTCACTTTTTCCAACTCATCTTTCATCTGCACTACGATCTTCTGGATGCCGGCATGATTGGCCTTTGAACCGAGCGTGTTCACTTCACGGCCTATCTCCTGTGCAATAAACCCTAACTTGCGGCCGGAAGCCTCTTCCTGTGCCGTATCCAAAAAATATTGGTTATGTTGTCTTAAACGCACCTTTTCTTCGGTAACATCAAACTTCTCAATGTAATATATCAATTCCTGTTCAAAACGATTTTTGTCATATTCAACCTGAAGCCCTTCAATACCCGCAAGTATGCGCTGCCTCACGATGTCGAGACGACAAGGCTCATATTCATCAATCTGGTGAAGCAACGTCCCGATACAGGTAATACGCTGCACAATATCCTGCATAATTATTTTCCCTTCCTTTTCACGGAAATCATCAAACGCACTGAGCGCATTAGCGAAACAAGCCATGACGGCTTGCCACTCTCCCTCGTCCAATTGCTCCACAGGTTGCTTCAGCACATCGGGCATACGCAATACGGCGCTGACCATATTATTCCCATCGGGCTCAATGTGCAATTCATCCATAATGCCATGAAGTTGAGTAAAATAAGACTTAAAAATACCAGCATTAATCTCTATGGCAGCCTTACCGTTTTGCGCCTCTAACGAAATAAATACATCCACTTTACCACGTTGCACTACCTTATTCAACAGACCTCTAATTTCCGATTCATTTTCACGATATATGGTCGGAAACCTTAAATTTACATCCAACGTCTTACTGTTGACCGATTTTATTTCGACCACTATTTGCTTGTTATGATATAAACATTCGGCTTTCCCATAGCCCGTCATTGATTTTGGCATATTGATTTTTTAAAAGTAAGAATTTACAAAGATATATTTTTTTTGAAAAAAATCATTATATTTGCAACTTCAAATTTATTCTATAAATAGAAATAATTTAAAAAATATATACAAATATGAGCAAAATTAAAGTTGGAATCAACGGTTTTGGACGTATCGGACGGTTGGTGTTTCGTGCAGCCATAGAAGAGCGTAATGACATTGAAGTAGTAGGCATCAATGACTTGATTGATGTGAACTACATGGTGTATATGCTCCGTTACGATTCGGTACACGGACAATTTAAAGGTACCATCGAGGTAAAAGATGGCAAATTAGTGGTTAATGGACAGGCCATTCGCGTAACGGCCGAAACAGACCCCGCCAATTTGAAATGGAACGAAGTAGGCGCGGATTATGTGGTGGAAAGCACCGGTTTATTCCTGACCAAAGAAAAAGCCGAGGCGCATCTTAAAGCAGGCGCGAAATATGTAG
>JAIRLC010000075.1 GCA_031259645.1 Prevotellaceae bacterium
CAACACAATTTGAAAGCCCACAAACGCATTGGTCTCGGGCTGCAATCCGGTAAGGAATACCATGCATACCGCCGCGGCGCCTTTCGCCATATCGAGAATAAACACCGGCAATGCAGCCCTCCAACCCAATACACGCAATACATTGGTGCTGCCTGCATTTTTACTTCCATATTTACGCACATCGGTGCGGTGTAACAGGTTTCCCACCCACACAGCATTAGAGACGGAGCCTAACAGATAGGCTGCAATTATTAGTCCCGCATACATTAATATTGTTTCAATCATAGTAGTCATTTGTAAAAAACATTCAAATATAGTAATTTTATTTATCTTTGCCTCATGATTTATCCGTTGAATTTTGAACAAAAAACGGGATTCGACCGTATTCGTGAGATGGCCGCCTCACATTGTCTTAGTGCGCTTGGACGGCAAAAGGCAGCGGCTGCGGCATTTTCCTCATCGTTTACGGACGTGAAACGCCATCTTTTGCAGACGCACGAAATGCTCACCATTTTGCGCATGGAAGAAGGCTTTCCCGGTGAGGGCTATACGGATGTGGAAGAAGCATTGAAAAAACTGCACATTGAAGGCACTTATATTGAAGTGAGCGAACTGGTCGCTTTGCAACAGGTGCTGAATACCGTACGGGCTATTGTGTCCTTCTTCAAAAAATGCAAAGCGGAGTTGTATCCTTGTCTCAAAACGTTGGCGGCGGGCGTGGTGGTTTATCCCGAAGTAAGCCGGCGGATTGACTCGATACTCGACAAGCATGGTGCGGTGCGCGACAATGCGTCGCCGGAACTGCTGCAATTGCGCCGCGCCATTCATGAGAAAGAAACGCAAGTGGTGCGGCGGATGAATGCCATCCTGAAAAGTGCGCAGGCCGACGGCGTGGCCGATGCGGATACAGCGGTGTCGATACGCGACGGACGCATGGTAATTCCGGTGGCTGCCGCGAATAAACGAAAATTGAAAGGATTGGTTTACGATGAGTCAGCTACCGGAAAAACGGTGTTTATCGAGCCGATAGAAGTAGTGGAACTGAATAATGAAATCAAGGAATTGCAGTATGCCGAGCAGCGCGAAATTATAAAAATACTGCGTGCGTTCACTGATTTTCTGCGGCCATATTTACCCGACGTCCTGTTAGCCGCCGATTTTCTGGGCGAAATGGATTTCATCAAAGCCAAAGCGCAGTTGGCGCATCGCATGGCGGCTGTGATGCCGGTGTTGAGCGAAACGCCGCAAATTTATTTGCATGCCGCACGGCATCCGCTGTTGGAACAGGCATTGAAGAAAGACGGCAAACAAATTGTGCCGCTTGACTTGCGCTTGGATACCGCGAAACATATTTTGGTGATTTCCGGACCGAACGCAGGCGGAAAATCGGTGTGCCTAAAAACAGTGGGATTGCTGCAATACATGCTACAATGCGGGTTTTTAATCCCGGCGTCGGAAAATTCAGAAATGGGCTTGTTTCATCGTATCTTTATTGATATTGGCGATGAACAGTCGCTCGAAAACGACTTGAGCACGTACAGCTCGCATTTGCTGAACATGAAATATTTTTTGCGGAACGTCACGGCTGAAACACTGGTGCTGATTGACGAGTTTGGTGCGGGCACCGAGCCGGCGGCCGGCGGCGCCATTGCCGAAGCTATATTGATACAACTCCTCAACCAGCGCGCGTTTGGCGTGATTACCACGCACTACACCAATCTGAAATATTATGCGGCAAGCGCCGCCGGCATTGTGAACGGCGCGATGTTGTTTGATGTACAGAAGATACAGCCTTTGTTCCGATTGGAAATGGGAACGCCGGGCAACTCCTTTGCGTTTGAACTGGCGCGTAAAATCGGGTTGTCCGACGAAGTAGTAAAACTGGCGGAAACAAAGGTCGGGGAAGATTATGTGAACATTGAAAAGAACCTGCGCGCCATTGCCCGCAACAAACGCTACTGGGAAGAAAAACGCAGTCGCATTAAACAAACCGACAAGCATCTTGAACACATTACCACCAAGTATGAAGAAGAACTGACGGAAATACAAGCTTTGCGAAAAACCGTCATCAAGGAAGCTAAAGACGAAGCCAAACGCATATTGGAAACGGCGAACAGGCAAATCGAACGCACTATTCTTGAAATTAAGGAAGCGCAGGCCGAGAAAACACGCACGAAGGCGGCGCGACAGCAGGTGGAACAGCTGAAGCAGGAATTGGAAAGTGAAGCGCAGGCCGGAATTGATGCGAAGATTAACCGGAAGATTGAGCAGTTGAAGCGGCGGCAGGAGCGGCGGGCGCAGCGCGACCCCAAAACGGAGTTGCAGGCGGAACAATCCCGCCCCGAAGAGCAGCCTTTGGCAGCGGGCGATAAGGTGCGCCTGTCGGGACAGGACGGCGTGGGCGAAATCATGACGCTGAAGGGTAAAAAAGCGACGGTGGCGTTCGGGAGCATTATTACTAACGTGACACTCGACCGGCTGGAACGCATATCGGCCAACGAATACCGGAAGGTGATGCGGAGCAGTCCGGCCGCAAACAACCGGAGCACGCTCAATCTGCAGGAACGGAAGTTGCACTTCAAACCCGCCATCGACGTGCGCGGACAGCGGGTGGAAGAAGCCATCGACCACATTAATCATTTTATTGATGAAGCGCTGATGGTGGGGGTGGAAGAGGTGAAGATATTGCACGGCAAGGGCACCGGTGCATTGAAAGAAGAAATACGTAAAATTCTGCGCACCATCGGCGGTATCCGTTCCATTGACGATGAGCACGTGGAACACGGCGGCGCCGGCATTACAGTAGTGAAATTTGAATAAATGAATAGCAATGAAAAAGAACGATAAAGTAACCTATCACGCGGCAAAGGCCGAACTGGAAAAGATAGTGAACGACCTGAAACAGGGTACGGCCGATATTGACCGCATGGCCGAAAATGTAAAGCGCGCCACCGAGTTGTTGAATATATGCCGTGAGCGGCTTGAGGAAGTGGAAGCGCAGGTATTGCCCGAGTTTGAGGAAGAAAATTAGGTGGCTTTTATCACCGTGTGGAAGTAGTTTGTAATTTTTGAATTAATTCGTGGCGAATGTCAATAATTGCATTTATATTTCTTTGTGGATATTGCTCTGCGGTCATTTGTTGAATCCGGGCGGACATTCTTTCGGTTATTTCAACAAACTCTTCTTTATCTGCGTTGCGGGAGTGCATCATTGCAAATACGTCGTTCCACTGGTCGTGAAGAAATTTCGTTTCTTCTACTGTAAACTCCCGACGGCGTTCCTGATTAACGATGTTAATAATATCTACAGTGCGATAATCGCCGACAAATAATGGCTGTTCACGCGTGTACAGGTGTATATAAGTGGCGATATTTTGTTCTTTCAGTGCCTGTAGTGTTTTCGGCATCCCTGTATAAGCCGCATCCAAAGCGTGTTTGTGTACAAAACGGCCACAGATTTCATTTACTTTCATTTCTTCGTACCTTTTGAAGCATCCGGCTAAACTTTTATCATAACAAACAACAAATGCTTTAACTTGTACGTCATATCCGCCGTCGTCGTGTAATCGCCGTGCCGTTTCGCAAGCTACGTCGGGGCTCCTCATTGTTGTTTCGACAAGCATATTACATCGATTTCTCGCTAAATCTTCGATTAATCGGGCTGTCCACCGTCCACTATCTTTAGCCGTATAGGCCGGCATCATTTTTTCGTTGTCTTGGACGAAGTTTGAAAATAATGGGTGAT
>JAIRLC010000096.1 GCA_031259645.1 Prevotellaceae bacterium
AAGTTGGTCAGTTTTTCTACTTTTTCACTTGTTACCACTTGTATGGTAACCGGCTCGTCGAGGAATGATTCCACGATGAACGTATCGTTGTCATATGCAAACAAGCTTACTTTGGCAGGGGCTTCGATGCGAACGTCCACATCCTTGCCGATAATCCGGCGCAGTTCATTCAGCACGCCGGCGGGCAGGTCGTAGAGGTTGCCGAAATCGTTCGGTATAGCCAGCACATAAAGGTTTCCTCTCGAATACAGCCCGCGCTGCAACAGCGGATAACCGCTCACCCCGCCCGAAAGCGGGCGCCCGGCGCTTATCACTTCCCATGTGTCGTTAGTATAGTACAGCAGTTGCGGAATGAGGATATCCCGGGTTGCCTGCCCAAATCTTCCAAAGTCGTTTACCAGCGCGTCGCCGGCAATACGCAATTCGCATATTTCGGCTATTTTTTCAGGAATGGCTTTGAGGAGGTTGGTGGTGATAACCACGTCGCCGCCTTTTTGCAACTGCGCTTTTATCTTGTTTAACAGGTAAGGGTCTGCCTTTGCCTGTTCGGTAAGCAAAACCACTTGCTGGTCAACAGGGAATTCGGGCGTCATTTCTATCGGCAGCCCAATCATGCCGAAGTAATTTTGCAGGAAGTCGTCGCCCGATGAATTGACCGGTTTATAGGATTTAATGCCGACGGGGTTGCCTAATTTGCTAATGAATTTGTTGATGGTTTCAAACGTATAGCCTGCCACGCGGGCAATAGTTGTCGGGGTTGTCGTTTGCCCGTTCAGGTTTACCGGTTTTGCCATTTCGTCGTAGTCGAAACTGGTGGCTTGTCCTTGCCACGGCGTGCGGTGGCTGTCCGGTCTCAAGGCGACGCCTATCAGTTCGTCGTAAGCGCAGAGGGCTATCTCCGGCGCTTTGGCGAAGAAAGTCAGCCAGAGTTGTTCGGCGTACCTGTCCATGCCCATGTTAGCGCCGCCGCTGTCCACCCAGCCGCCGTAGTTGTTCCCCGGACGGATATTTTCAAAATAACGGATGATGTTATAGCTTAAATAATTTTGCAGGTGTTGTGCGCCGGAGGGGTCGCGTGTTTCCGTACCCGTCCATACGCCGTCGAAAATATGCGGACCGGTGGCTAAGTTGAAGCCCAAGCCTTGGAAATGGTCATACCAGTTAGGGTATTTGATGATGACTTTCACTTTGGGATTGATTTTTTTTGCCGGTCTTATCACTAAATTCTGCCCGGCTTCGGTCATAAGTTCCAGTCGGTATTGCGTCCAGCTTTTCGCGCCTTTGGCTTTGATTTCTATATCCGATTTGCAACTGGTGAAGAAGAAGTCGTCGAGGATAAAATCATCGAAATGTTTAGCGGTGTGTTCGGCTATTTCCTGCACTTTTTTGCGGTGTTCGGGGTTGGAATAGCAGAAGGTTTCAAAGTTGTTCATTTCGTTAATGGTAAAAGTGATCCCCCCTCCTACTTCCAGTCCTTTGTCTTTGAAATATTTTTTTACCTGCTCCAACGTAGCGTCGGGAATAATCAGCAGGTCCCGGTGGGTTTCTATGTAGATTTTATCTACGTTGATTTGCCCTGAAATGATGTTCCAGGTGGAGTCTAACCAATGCAGGTCTTTCATTTTTTCAACGGTATACGCCTTTACATATACCGACACTTTAAAGCCGTCGTAATGACCAGCCAAAGCTGTTGTCGCGGTTGCCGGCAGGAGCAGCACAACAGCGCAGATGATGGATTTCAGTACAGATTTCATATTTGTTAATTTTAGTGGTTGATATTTTTTCTAATCAGGGAAACGGGTCAGGAGTTCAAATCCCATGCGGCTGTTGTGGTAGGGGCAACGCCACTGGTCGGCTTTCACGAAGTCTTTTTTCGGTGTGCCGTCTTCATAGACATTGCCGTACCATTCGCCGTATTCATGGTCTATCATGTACTCTTTTGTCCATTCCCATGCGAGGATAGCGGCGTCAAGGAATTTCTTGTCGTGGCTTATTTGCCATGCGTTGATGAAGCCCAATACGGCTTCCGCCTGTGGCCACCATTCCAGGCGGTGGCGCGTTTCCTGCGGTATGCCAGGTATCACGGGTCTTTCGCCATGAAATTTTTCACCCCGCATATAGCCTTCCGGCGTCAGCCCTTCCTCTATCTGCACACCGGCTACATTGACGGCGATACGTTTCGTATCAGCGAGGATTTCCTCGTCGCCCAAGACTTCGGCGGCTTCGACCAGCAGCCACGAATATTCTACGTCATGCCCATAGGAGTCTATGCGCATCGGGCTGGGCTGCCAGTCCATCGACAGGTACAGGATTTCATGCCAGGTGGTGGTATCTATTATTTTATACCGCATGACGTCTATTTCGTCTTTCAACTGCTGTTGCATGCCGGGGTCTTTCCACACGCGGTAGAGGTTGGTGAAGGCTTCGAGCACATGCAGGTTGGTATTCATTGTTTTTGCTGCAAACTGGTTGTTTTTTTCCCATTCGCGCGAGCAGCCTTCGATGAAGCCTTTATTCACGGGGTCATAAGCATGTTCCACTAATTTATTGTAGATTTCAATAGCTGCCCGGAGGCTTTCTTCGTTCCCGGTGGCGCGGTAATGTTCCGAAAGCCCATAGATGGCAAAGGCATTCTGGTAAGTATTTTTCTGCGTCATGAGGGGCGAACCGTCGGCATTCAACACATAGTAAGAGCCGCCATATTCCTTGTCGAGGAAGTAGTCGAGGAAGTAGCGTTGGGCGCGGTCGGCAAGCGCCCGGTAGGTTTCATCCTGCAAGATACGGTAAGCCGACGAGAATGTCCAAAGCAGGCGTGCATTAAGGATACCGCCTTTGGAGGCGTTAGCATTGGGCGAGCCGTCGAAGTTTAGTTCGCCGTAGAACCCGCCGGAAGGATCCGGGGAATGTGTCGCCCAGAAGGGAAGGATGTTGTCTGTGAGATCTTGTTGAACCTCTTGTTTGAGTTGGATTACCGCCTGTTCTTCGGGCGACAGTTTCTGTGCGCACGACGCGATCAATCCTACAATAGCCATAAGAATAAATAAATTTTTCATAATAATAAAGTTAAATTTGGAGCAAAGATAATATAAATTTACGGATTTACAATTTATGAATTGGATGGCGCACGGAGCGCTTTGATGAATTAAAAATTAAAAATTAAGAATTGGCTGATGCCGAAACTGCTATTCAAGATTAAAAGATTTCAAAATTCAAAAAAAATGTACCTTTGCAGAATGAAGAAAGATTTATATGTAATAGGAGGATGTAACGGCGCTGGAAAAACGACTGCTTCCTATACAATACTGCCGGAAATTCTACACTGCAAAACTTTTGTAAACGCCGACGAAATTGCCAGAGGATTATCCCCATTTCAGCCCGAAACAGTGGACATGGCAGCAGGTAGGCTTATGCTTAAAAGAATTGAAGAACTCCTGAATAATAATGAAAGTTTCGCCTTTGAAACAACCCTTGCAAGCAAAAGTTATAAAAATACCATACTTAAGGCAAAACACAAAGGATACAAGATAACGCTACTGTTTTTTTGGCTTCCGACCATTGATTTGGCAAAAGAGCGAGTCTGTATAAGGGTTATAGAAGGCGGGCATAATATTGAACCCGAAATAATAGAACGACGATATGTGAACGGGATAAAAAACCTGTTTGATATTTATATCCCCCTTTCGGATGTTGTATTGCTCTTTGATAATTCGGAAGACACCTGTGAGCTCATTGCAAAGAGCGTGAATACTTCCCCCGTCGAAATAATAAATCAAGCGAAGTTTAATCAATTAAAGGAATACTATGGAAACGAAAGAAACAGATGAAGAATTAATAGAGAAAATTATGCGTGGACTCGAACTGTCGCGCAAAAGATTGTATGAGTATAAAAAACGCAACAATCAGGAGTTGGCTATACTCAGGGACAATAAAATTGTAAGGATAAAACCGCAATGAAAGAATTACTGGAAAGTGATATTAGATTTCGTTGATACGTAGTCTCAACCCAAAATCTTTATATAAAGAAAACTTAATGTCATTACTAATTAAAGTATATTGATTAGTTATAGATTGGGCAATGAGCATTTTGTCAAACGGGTCGTTATGATTGACCAACACCGGCAAAGCTGCCAGCGTTTTTACATGGTTTATTTCAATTGGAATGATTTCTATCTGGTGTTCGTCCAGTTTTTCTGCAATTTCATCAACAGTGTCATTCAATATAATTTTGTTCAGCGATTGCAAGATAACGATTTCACGTAAAGATTCCACACTTACATAGAAAAGATGTTGGAAATACTCAATATCTTCCCGGACATTTTTGTTCAGCCGGTTATTTTTCGTGAGCAGCCAAACCAATATGTGCGTATCAAGTAGATAGCGTTTCATCCTATTCTGCTTGCGCTGGTTCTTTCGCTATCCCGGCTTTCAGCAGGGCTACTTCTTCCGGCAATCCGTCGGGCATGCCCAGATTGAATATGTCATCACTTTCATAATGGATACGGTCTTTCATACATCCCCATAATCCCCGGGGCTTGATCCTATCCCTTGCAGACCGTGTTTTCTTTTCTTTTGTTTTCATCTTTTTTACATTTTCAATTACAAATTTACATAAATTTTTAATTTTATACTTGTAAAAATTATTTCCATTCCAACGCCTATCTTTTTCGTATCTTTGCCCAAAAAAAACCGCTAATGATACAACTTCTTCCCGACCATATTGCCAACCAGATTGCCGCCGGAGAGGTGGTGCAACGTCCCGCATCGGCTTTGAAAGAATTATTGGAAAACGCTATTGACGCCGGCGCTACGAACATCGCCATTGTCCTTGCCGATGCCGGGCGCACGCTGCTGCAAGTAGTGGACAACGGTTCCGGCATGAACAACACCGACGCCCGCATGGCGTTCGAGCGGCATGCAACTTCCAAAATCCGCCAATTAGACGATTTGAACGCCATTACTACTTTCGGCTTCCGCGGCGAAGCGCTGGCGTCCATTGCCGCCGTATCGGAAGTAACCATTAAAACGCGGCGGCAGGAAGACGAAATCGGCACACAGGTGGTTATCTCCGCGTCGGAAGTGACGGCGCAGGAGCCGGTGGCTTGCTCTGCGGGGACATCCATTGCGGTACGTAATTTATTTTTCAATGTACCCGCCCGGCGGAAATTCCTAAAATCCGACAGCGTAGAATTGAAAAACCTGGTTACCGAAATGCAGCGGGTGGCATTGTGCCATCCCGAAGTAGCCATGACGATGCAGCACAACGGCGCAAACCTCTACAACCTGCCCGCAGCCAACCTGCGCCAGCGCATTGTCGCCATGATGGGCAAAGAAATCAACCAACACCTGGTAACCGTGCAGGTCGATACGTCGGTGGTATCTATCAAGGGATTTATCGGCAAGCCCGGGTATGTGAAACGTACGGCAAACGAACAGTTCTTTTTTGTAAACAACCGGTTTTTCAAGAGCGCCTATTTTCAAAAAGCCGTTTACAACGCCTATCAACAACTCCTGCCGGACAAGGCATACCCGGTATTTTTCATTTATTTTGAATTACCGCCCGACAAGATGGACGTAAATATCCATCCGGCAAAAATTGAAGTTAAATTTGAAGAAGAACAAATCATTTTCCAAATGCTGCATGCCGCCGTGCGTGAGGCATTGGGGAAATTTGCCATAGTCCCCTCCATTGACTTCGACACCGAAGGCGCGCCGCCTATCCCGGCAATGCGCAAGAACGTACCGGCAACGCTACCGCCCCTCCGCATTGACCCCTCGTTTAACCCGTTCGAGGAAGAAAAAATAACCAAACCGTCGCCCGCCATGCCTTCCGGCACCTCCCTCAAAGGCTGGGAAAAACTATACGAAGGATTATCGCACAGCAAACAGTTCGAAGCCATTCCCGAAGAAAAAATACCGGAACAATTGCCGATTGAGAACTTCGCCACAGAACGTGCGATTTGCCGGTTGAAAGAAAAATACATCCTTACCCCCGTGAAATCCGGATGTATGATTATTGACTGCCGCCGCGCGCAACAACGTATTTTATACGAACGCTTCCTGCAAAATTTAACGCATCCGCAACAGGAAACGCAACAGGAAATTTTCCCCCAAACCATTACCCTGCCGCCGGAAGATTATGCTTTACTGGAAAGCGTGCTGGACGATTTATCGCAAACCGGTTACGATATCCGCCCGTTCGGAAACAACACGGTCGTCGTAAACGGGCAGCCGGCTTCATTGCCCGCAATGGACGCCGCGCAATTGATAGAAGAATTATTATTTACCCTCCACGAGAACGCCGCCGGCTTAAAAACACAACGCCACGAAAACCTCGCGCGCTCATTAGCCAAAGCCGCCGCAGGGACTTCCGGCGAGCCGCTGAACATGTTTGAAACGCAGGCATTGGTCGATAATTTATTCGCCTGCCGGGAACCCGCCCTCTCGCCCGATGGTAAACCCACCATACAAATTATCACCATGGAAGAAATAGATAAACGCTTCCTCAAATAATTTTCAGATGTAAAAATGAGGCTGGCGCAGGCTAATGTGCTAATGTGATTAATGTGATTAATGTGCCAATGTGACTAGGACGTGTTAACACTATTCGCGCAATCAATAATTAAGGCACACATAATAAAAGCAATATACATTATGTCCGTTTTTTCATAACGAGTAAATATTCTTCGAAATCTTTTGATTCGACCGAATAATCGCTCAATTTCATTGCGCCTTTTATACATCTCCCATAATCCCACGGCGCTTTTCGGTTTGACTTTGGCGGAATAACGGGCTCGAACCCTTTTTCCTTTACCAAGGCTCGCGTTTTATTATCTTCATATGCCCTGTCTGCAAGAAGTTTGATT
>JAIRLC010000169.1 GCA_031259645.1 Prevotellaceae bacterium
AGTGAGTGTATGCACATCGCCGGCTGTTTGAAATTCCAAACCGGCGCCGGGCGCATAATCTTTGAACGAGGCGCCCTCAAACAACGTGATAGCAGGGGTTACCGTTAGCGGAAACGCACCGCGTGCGAGCAGCAGCGTAATCGTTTTATCACAAAAATTCAACACGCCAACAGGCGGCACTCCGGCTTCCGCAGGCGCGAAACCCTGTACTTCAAAATGAAAGATAGACAACTCACTTTGCCGCTCTTCCAACTTTACCGTATAGGTTACAGGCACGCCGCTTTTGGTAATCAGCGAAATTTCACGGAAAGCCGAATTGACTTCAAAAACCAGCGCTGAAGGGTCGTCACCGGCGTCAATCAACACATCAACCACACTGCCAGCTGTTGCATAAGAAGCCTCAACAGTAATAATGCCGGGACAAGACGGTGCGTTATTCTTATAAGGAATGGTTATTGTGCGGCCAGTAATCACCGGGGATTCTGCCCGAATGCCCTCGGGACGGCACGACACCACGTGAAAAGAAGTTATGGAAGCCTCATCGCTCATTCCGTCAATGTCGGCACAACCGGAAAGCGCAATCGCAAAGAAAAGCAATGCTATGTATTTACTTCCCTGAATCATAGTGCCCGGAACAGGACTCGAACCTGCACAGCCTTGCGACCGCTAGTCCCTGAAACTAGTGTGTCTACCAATTCCACCATCCGGGCCAAAAGTGGCACAAAGATATAAAATATCATCAGGGTTAGCAAAAAAATAAAAAAAAATAATTAACTTGCAACGTTATTTTTTTGACAAAAAATATTTAATACATTTATTATGAGCGCCTACAGAATCCTATTAGTTGATGACGAGAATGACATCCTCGAATTCTTATCGTATGCCCTGGTCAAAGAAGGCTATGAAGTGTTTACGGCCACCAACGGCTCCGACGGCATACAGTTGGCCATAGAGAAACAGCCACACCTTATATTGTTGGATGTGATGATGCCCGTAATGGATGGTATCGCCACCTGCGAGGAAATCCGCCGGCATGAAGAATTGTCATCAACCATCATTGCTTTTCTAACGGCGCGGGGTGAAGACTATTCGCAAATCGCCGGATTTAACGCGGGAGGCGACGATTATATCACCAAGCCCATACGTCCAAAGGTGCTCATAAGCAGAATTAAGGCGCTGTTAAAACGCTTTGAGCAGAACATTATGCCCACCGGACAAACCACGCCGGGGGTCAGCATTGACCGCGAGCGCTTTGTTGTAACCATCGACGGAGAGCCGCTGACGCTCCCGAAGAAAGAGTTTGAACTCCTGGCGCTCCTTTACTCAAAGCCCCAAAAGGTATTTTCACGCGAAGAGATATTCAGTACGATATGGGGAAACGACATTGTGGTGGGAGAAAGAACGATTGATGTGCATATTCGTAAATTACGCGAAAAAATCGGAGATAAATATATTAAAACACTAAAAGGTGTGGGCTATAAATTTGTAGATTAAAACATGTTGATGAGTGGGATAATTGCGCGTATTGACCAACTGCGACCTTTGATTGGAAATACGCCTATGGTGGGTGTCCGTTACCGTTTTGAAGGAGAAGAACGGACTGTTTATGCAAAATGTGAATATTATAATTTAACCGGAAGTATCAAAGACCGGATGGTTATTCAGGTGTTGAGCGAAGCTTACCGGAAAGGAAAGCTGAAACCGGGCTACACCATTGTGGAAGCAACCAGCGGGAACGCGGGGATTTCACTGGCTTCCACAGGTCGCTATCTGGGGCACAAAGTGATTATCGTAATGCCGGAATGGGCCACGAAAGAACGTGTGGATTTGCTGCGTTCATTAGGCGCCGAGGTAATACTGACGACACAGGACGACGGCGGTTTTCAGGCGTGTGTGCGAAAAGCCGAAGCTTTGGAAGCCTCCATGCCCGATGTGTATTACCCCCGGCAGTTCGAAAACGAGGACAACACGCAAGGCCATTTTTTGACGTCGGGACCCGAAATACAACGCCAGATGCAGCAGGCCGGCAAAACGCCCGACGCTTTTGTGGCAGCCATCGGCACCGGCGGCACGATTATGGGCGCCGGCGCGTACCTCCGCACATGCTATCCCGGCATACAGGTGCACCCGGTGGAGTCGCTACAGTCGCTGGTGGTGAGCACCGGCGTGAGTCACGGCTCGCACCGCGTGCCGGGCATTTCCGACGACTGGAACCCGCCCCTCGTCGACCTGAAAAAGCTCGACCACCCCCTCACCATTTCCGACGGCGACGGCATTATTATGGCGCAACTTTTAGGGAGAAAACTCGGCCTGGGCGTGGGCATCTCTTCAGGTTTTAATTTCCTCGGCGCCGTGGCCTTCCAAAACAAATACGGCGGGCAAAAGAACGCGGTTACCGTGTTTTCCGATTGCAGCAAAAAATACCTGAGCGGCACGCTGCTGGCCGACGAGCCGCAACGCCCCGAATACCTCACCGGCCGCATCGAACTGCTCGACTATTTCGCCCTGTAGAGTTAAGAGTTAAGAATTAAAAATTAAGAGTTAGTATAAGGGATTGCGCAAAAAAAAGCAGCGGTGCGTTTTTTACTCACCGCTACTTTTATTTATCTGCGAATTGCTTTATTGTTTTGTCATGGTAATGTTCGTATATCGACAAGTGGAAATAGTATATCCAAATCCTAAATATAAGGAATTGGGCGCTAATATAAGAATAAATCCTACGTACTCGGATGAATCGACACTATCCTTAAACGTCAGTACCGGCTTAGCGGGCGTTCCGCTCACAGGCATACCGGTCATACCGCCGGTAGATTTAAAACCAGAAGATCCATTAGAAACAAAAAGAGAAACATCGGACCCGTTACTTTCAAAAACTTTTTGTGCAGGAATATATACCGTTCCAGTTGCCGGGTCATACGTCATAATGAAAGTAAAGGTGGAGCTTGCTGCACTTCCGGCTTTAAGGTTTACGCTAAGCGTATCTTTTCCTGAAGCAGTCACTATTGCATCTTTGCTATAGGTGGAACCGCTCGCAGAAGCGCCGGTGGTGTGTATGAATGTCCATGTCCCAATATAATTATCGAACGGCAAGAACGCTTTTTTGCCCTGTTGCGTGACCTCCACGGATATGGAAAATGACCCGGCGGTTAAGGTGAGCGTAGCAGCCCTCACATCAAACGTAGGATTGTCTTCCATATGCAGTA
>JAIRLC010000182.1 GCA_031259645.1 Prevotellaceae bacterium
GGCACCAGCCAGTTGTCGCAGTTCATGGATCAAACCAACCCGCTGGCCGAGATGACGCACAAGCGTCGTATGTCGGCGCTGGGGCCCGGAGGTTTGTCGCGCGAACGTGCAGGCTTTGAAGTGCGCGACGTGCACTATACGCACTACGGGCGCTTGTGTCCGATTGAAACGCCCGAAGGCCCGAACATCGGGTTGATTTCGTCGTTGTGCGTGTATGCCCGCATTAACCCGCTGGGATTTATTGAAACACCTTACCGGAAGGTGGAAGCCGGCAAGGTGGATCTTTCCGATAAGGGCGTGGTATATATGAGCGCCGAAGAAGAAGAAGAAAAAATGGTGGCGCAAGCTAATGCAAAGGTGACGCCGGACGGTGAAATTGACGAAGAGCGCATCAAATGCCGCTACGAGGCCGACTATCCGGTGGTGCGCAAGGAAGAAGTGAACCTGATGGATGTGGCGCCCAACCAAATTGCGTCTATCGCCGCATCGCTTATTCCTTTTCTTGAACATGACGACGCCAACCGTGCACTCATGGGCTCGAACATGATGCGGCAAGCAGTGCCGCTCATTCGCCCGCAGGCGCCTATTGTAGGAACGGGTTTGGAGGCGGTGGTTGTTCGTGACAGCCGCACGCAAATTGCCGCTACCGGCAAAGGCGAGGTGGTGTATGTGGACGCCAATGAAATTCATGTGAAGTATGAGCGTTCCGAAAACGAACGTTTCGTAAGTTTCGATCAGGATGTGACTGTTTATAAATTGCCGATTTATCGTAAAACCAACCAGAATACCAGTATCAACCTGCGTCCCTTGGTGCGCAAGGGCGATAAGGTGACACCCGGACAGATTATGACCGAGGGTTACGGCACCCAAAATGGCGAACTGGCCTTGGGCAGCAACCTCAAAGTGGCTTTCATGCCTTGGAAAGGGTACAATTTTGAAGATGCTATTGTGTTGTCGGAACGGTTGGTGCGTGAAGACGTATTTACTTCCGTACACGTGGATGAATATATTATGGAAGTGCGCGACACCAAACGCGGATTGGAAGAATTGACCAATGATATTCCCAATGTGAGCGAAGAAGCTACACGTAACCTCGATGAAAACGGTATCATCCGCATCGGTGCGAACGTGGAGCCCGGCGATGTGCTCATTGGTAAAATCACACCCAAAGGGGAAAGCGATCCTTCACCCGAAGAAAAATTGCTGCGCGCTATTTTCGGCGACAAGGCCGGCGATGTGAAAGACGCATCACTAAAGGCTTCGCCGTCGTTGCATGGTACGATTGTTGAACGCCGCCTGTTCTCTCGCGTGATGAAAGATCCGGGAAAGAAAGGCAAACAGCAGGGCAAAGCCCAAATGCAAAAAGTGGACGATGAGTTTGAAAAGAAAGTACGCATACTCAAAGACGTCCTGTTTGATAAATTATCGAAACTTCTCGAAGGGAAGGTTTCACAAGCCATATCCGACCTTTATGGCGTGGAAATAATAAGCAAGAACACAAAATTTACGGGGCGCTTGCTTGCCAATCTCGATTATGAAAATATCAATCCCAACAAGTGGACGACCGATAAGGAGACCAACACGCTGGTGAAACAGGTCATTAATAATTATCTGATAAAATTCAAGGAAATGGACGCCGAAGTGAAACGTATCAAGTACAATATCACTATTGGCGATGAGCTGCCCAACGGTATTATACAGTTGGCGAAGGTGTATGTGGCGAAGAAACGTAAAATCAAAGTAGGGGATAAGATGGCAGGCCGTCACGGAAACAAGGGTATTGTGGCCAAGGTGGTACGCGATGAAGACATGCCGTTTTTGGAAGATGGAACTATTGTCGATATTGTCTTAAACCCGCTTGGTGTGCCGTCACGGATGAACCTCGGTCAGATTTACGAAACCGTGTTGGGATGGGCCGGAAAAGAATTAGGATTGAAATTCAGCACGCCTATTTTCGACGGCGCAAGCCTCGAAGAGATTACCGGATATACGGAGAAAGCCGGTATTCCGAAATATGGGAAAACCTACCTGCGTGACGGCGGAACAGGCGAACTGTTTGACCAGCCCGCCACTGTGGGAATTATCTACATGTTGAAACTCGGACACATGGTTGATGACAAGATGCACGCGCGTTCTATCGGGCCATACTCGCTCATTACCCAGCAGCCGCTTGGCGGTAAGGCGCAGTTCGGCGGTCAGCGTTTCGGTGAAATGGAAGTGTGGGCTATTGAAGCGTTTGGCGCTTCCAATATCTTGCAGGAAATCCTCACTGTGAAATCGGACGATGTGGTGGGACGTTCACGCGCTTACGAATCAATTGTGAAAGGCGACCCGATGCCGCAACCCGGCATTCCCGAAGCGCTCAATGTCATCTTACATGAACTTCGCGGATTGGGTTTAAGTATCCGCATGGAGTAATTTTTAATATTTTTAATTTGTAATAGAAGAACATACCGATATGTCACAAAAAAAAGCAAGTAAGCAGAAAACCAACTTCAACAAGATCACGATTAGCTTGGCGTCGCCCGAAGAGATTTTGGAACATTCGAGCGGAGAAGTGCTGAAACCTGAGACCATCAATTACCGCACCTACAAACCCGAACGCGACGGTTTGTTCTGCGAGCGTATTTTTGGCCCCATCAAAGATTACGAATGTCATTGCGGTAAATATAAACGCATCCGCTATCGCGGTATTGTGTGCGACCGTTGTGGCGTGGAAGTAACCGAAAAGAAAGTGCGCCGTGAGCGTATCGGCCATATTTCGTTGGTAGTTCCGGTGGCGCACATTTGGTATTTCCGCTCTACGCCGAATAAAATCGCCTATTTGTTGGGAATCCCTTCCAAAAAATTGGAGGCCATTATTTATTACGAACGTTACGTGGTTATCCAGCCGGGTATCAAAGCCTCGGAAGGAATTAAGGAATATGATTTTCTGACGGAAGATGAATACCTTCAAATTATGGAGGAATTGCCGAAAGACAACCAATTGCTCGAAGACGAACATCCCGATAAATTCATTGCAGGCATGGGGGCGGAAGCCATCTACGCCATGTTGAAGCGTCTTAATCTTGATGATTTGTCGTATGACTTGCGCCACAAGGCCGATACCGAAACGTCGCAACAGCGCCGCGCCGAAGCCTTGAAACGCCTGAACGTGGTAGAAGCGTTTCGCGAATCGAAAGACATCAACAAGCCCGAGTGGATGATTATGAAAGTAGTTCCTATCATTCCCCCCGATTTGCGCCCGTTGGTGCCGTTGGATGGCGGACGTTTTGCCACCTCTGACCTGAACGACCTTTATCGCAGGGTGATCATCCGTAACAACCGCCTCAAACGCTTGATTGAAATTAAAGCGCCTGAAGTGATTTTGCGGAATGAAAAACGCATGTTGCAGGAAGCGGTGGATTCGTTGTTCGACAATTCACGTAAATCAAATGCGGTGAAAACCGAAGCCAACCGCGCCCTGAAATCGCTTTCCGATAGCTTGAAAGGGAAACAGGGACGGTTCCGCCAAAACCTTCTGGGTAAACGGGTGGACTACTCGGCGCGTTCGGTTATTGTGGTAGGCCCCGAATTGAAAATGCACGAATGTGGTTTGCCCAAAGACATGGCCGCCGAATTGTACAAGCCGTTTGTCATCCGTAAACTTATCGAACGCGGTATTGTGAAAACCGTGAAATCGGCCAAGAAAATAGTGGACAGGAAAGACCCGGTGATTTTTGATATTTTGGAAAATGTGATGAAAGGTCACCCGGTGTTGCTTAACCGTGCGCCGACCCTGCACCGCTTGGGTATTCAGGCTTTTCAACCGAAGTTGATTGAGGGGAAAGCCATCCAGTTGCACCCGCTGTCGTGTACCGCATTCAATGCCGACTTTGACGGCGACCAGATGGCTGTGCACTTGCCGCTGGGCAATGCCGCTATTTTGGAAGCCCAGTTGTTGATGCTCGGTTCGCACAACATCTTAAACCCGGCTAACGGTGCGCCGATTACGGTGCCTTCGCAAGACATGGTGTTGGGTCTTTACTACATCACCAAGTCGCGCAAAAACGCCAAAGGGGAAGGCCTTATTTTTTACGGTGCGGAAGAAACGGTGATCGCGTATAACGAAAAGGCCGTTGATCTGCATGCAATCGTGAAAGTGCGTGTGGCGTTGCCACAAGCCGACGGCACGGAAAAATACGAACTTATTGAAACTACTGTAGGCCGTGTGATTTTCAATCAATATGTGCCGAGAGAGGCTGGATATATCAACGAGGTATTGACGAAAAAATCGCTGCGCGATATTATTGGCAGGGTGCTTAAGTCGGGCGGCATTGCCGTTACAGCCAAGTTCCTCGACGACATCAAAGACCTCGGATACCAGATGGCATTCCGCGGCGGGTTGTCGTTCAACCTCGATGATGTGATTGTTCCTTCCGAAAAAGAAACGTTGGTAGAGAACGGCTATGAGGAAGTGGAAGAGGTGATGAACAACTACAACATGGGCTTTATCACCAACAACGAACGCTACAATCAGATTATTGATATTTGGACACACACCAACGCCAAGCTTACGCAAACGGTGTTGAAACAGTTGTCGAACGACAAACAGGGTTTCAACTCTGTGTACATGATGTTGGATTCGGGCGCGCGGGGCTCCAAGGAACAAATACGCCAGCTTTCGGGTATGCGCGGTTTGATGGCGAAGCCTCAGAAATCGGGCGCTACCAGCGCTGAAATTATCGAGAACCCGATTCTCGCGAACTTCAAGGAAGGCTTGTCGGTGTTGGAGTATTTCATCTCCACCCACGGTGCGCGTAAAGGGTTGGCCGATACCGCGCTGAAAACAGCCGACGCCGGTTACCTCACCCGCCGTTTGGTGGACGTGTCGCAAGATGTAATTATCCACGAAGAAGACTGCGGCACCTTGCGCGGCCTTGTGGCGTCGGCCATCAAAAATAAAGATGAAGTGGTGGAATCGCTTTATGAACGTATTCTTGGACGTACCAGCGTGCACGACGTATATCACCCGCTTACCGGCGAGCTCATTGTGGCGGCCGGCGACGAATTTACGGAAGAAATATCGCAGATTATAGAGGAGTCGCCTATTGAACAGGTCGAAATCCGTTCGGTGCTGACGTGCGAATCGAAGAAAGGCGTGTGCAGCAAGTGCTACGGCCGTAACTTAGCTACGGGGCACATGGTGCAACAGGGCGAAGCCGTAGGGGTAATCGCCGCACAGTCTATCGGCGAGCCGGGCACGCAGTTGACTTTGCGTACGTTCCACGTAGGGGGAACGGCGTCGAGCATTGCCGCCGACAATAAATTAGTCGCCCGCTATGACGGACGCCTTGAAATTGACGAATTGCGGGTGGTGCACACAACGAATAAAGAAGGGGTGGAATTCGACATCGTGATTGGACGGTTGGCCGAAATGCGCATTGTGGACAATAATACCAGCATTACGCTGTATCAACATAACGTGCCTTACGGTGCGCAACTTTATTTTGCCAATGGCGCCAACGTGAAGAAAGGCGATTTAATTTGTGAATGGGATCCGTACAATGCGGTTATTATTTCCGAATTTGCAGGTAAAATTTCGTTCGATAGCGTGATTGAAGGCGTCACTTTTCGTGAGGAAGCCGACGAACAAACCGGTTATCGCGAAAAAGTGATCATAGAGTCGCGTGATAAATCGCGCAATCCCGCGGTGCGTATCCTCGACACCAAGGGCAATGAAATCAAGCAATACAACTTGCCGGTGGGCGCCCACATTGTGGTGAACGAAGGCGAGAAAGTGGCCGGCGGACAAATTCTGGTAAAAATTCCGCGCGCCGTGGGCAAGTCGGGCGACATCACCGGTGGTTTGCCCCGCGTGACCGAACTCTTTGAAGCCCGCAATCCTTCTAATCCCGCCGTGGTGTCGGAAATTGACGGGGAAGTGATCATGGGTAAAATCAAACGCGGGAACCGCGAAATTTCCGTGCGCTCAAAACTCGGCGATGAAAAACGTTACTTAGTGCCGCTTTCCAAACAAATATTGGTGCAGGAAAACGACTACGTGCGCGCCGGAACGCCCTTGTCCGACGGCGCTATTACGCCGCTTGACATCCTTGCCATCCAAGGCCCCATCAAGGTGCAGGAATATATTGTGAACGAGGTGCAGGAAGTTTACCGCATGCAAGGCGTGAAAATCAACGACAAGCACTTTGAGGTGATCGTGCGCCAAATGATGCGCAAGGTGGAAATTGTGGATCCGGGCGATACCCGTTTTCTCTCCGAACAGCTGGTGGATAAATGGGAGTTCATGCAGGAAAACGACTTTATTTACGATAAGAAAGTAGTGGTTGAACCGGGCGATTCGCAAACCCTGAAAGCCGGACAGATTGTGACGGCGCGCAAGTTGCGTGATGAAAATTCACAGTTGAAGCGTAAAGACCTGAAGCCGGTAGAGGCGCGCGACGCCATGCCTGCCACCTCGAGCCAGATGTTGCAGGGGATTACCCGTGCGGCCTTACGCACCGGCAGTTTCATGTCGGCGGCGTCATTCCAGGAAACGACCAAAGTGCTGAGCGAGGCCGCTATTCATGGCAAGGAAGACAACCTCGAAGGGTTGAAGGAAAACGTGATTTGCGGACACCTGATCCCGGCCGGTACCGGTATGCGCTATATCGACAAGCTCATTGTGGCTTCCATGGAAGACTATCAACGGATGTCGGAAGGCGGCGGACGGAAAGGCAAAGACAGGGATAAAGAAAAGGAAAAAGCCGCAGTTTAGTTAAGACGTAAGAACAAAGAACATAGACATAAGACATAAGACATAAGAACAAAGACATAGGAGTTAAGAATGTTCTTACCAGTAAAGAAGAAGGGGTTATTCAAAAATGTGAGTAACCTCTTTTTCTATACAAAAAATGTGTATATTTGTAGAGTTTTTGGGTTAAAAAATGTGTAAAATATACACATTTTATCATTTAAAAATGTGATAAAAGAAGTATATGTATAGGAAATAATTTCAGCAGAC
>JAIRLC010000009.1 GCA_031259645.1 Prevotellaceae bacterium
GGCGTGAGTTCAAGCACTACCGGACGGCCTGCAAGGTTGGCGGAAGAATGTAATCCTTGTGTTTCCGAAAAACGGAAGGCCACGTACAGTTGTTTGGGCTGTGTGGCGTCGGGCACCACGTCAAAGGTCATCGTTTGGGTATCAAAAGACGATTTGCCCACAAACAAGCTCATGTACGCTTCTTCGAGGCGCGTAATTTCTTCGAGCACCGCGCGCATGGCGTCGCCGCTCAACGGATTATCCGCATCGCCCGAAATTAATTCCATCCGTTTTTTCCGTAACGAATAAATCTGGTTTGCCGTTTCTTCGGCGCGGCGTTCTATATTCTTTTCCACCACCTGGCTTTGTTGTACCGGCACCCGCTCGAAGCCGGCGTCGGTTTTCACCGTTTTGTAGAGGGTAGTGGTTTCTTTCGCCAGGTTCGATACCGTTCCGCGATTATGAAAGCCGGTTTCCCGCGCGGCATTGGCGAAGCGCCACGAGATGGAAGTAGCGGCGTTTTGTTCAAACATGGCTACCGGCCCGGCGGCGGTCATCGTCAAAAAATTGGCCGTTGACTTGCTGTCTTTCAATGCCACTGTGTAGGTTTGAGCGGCGTCGGCTTCCACAAAAGAAGTGAGGTGAAGGTTTTTCAGGCTATAATTTTCCTTGTTCTCGGTGGATACTTCAATGCCAAGGTACTTGGCGGCGAATTTCGCATAAGGCCCGGCCGTAAACACTTCGCGGGTGGCTTCGGCCTGTATCTGTACCGAAGTCTGGGGAAGCGCGTACACCACCACGCCTTGCGGCAACTGTTGGGCAACGGCGGAAACACAAGTGCAGCAAGCCCCCATCAATAGCATTTTTTTTATTTTTAACATCTTCTCTATAATTGTTAATTGTTAATTGTTAATTTCTCCCGGTATCTCCGTATGGTTTCTTCCAGTCCGAGATACAGGGCGTCGCAGATGAGCGCATGGCCGATAGACACCTCCAGCAAATTCGGCACCATGCGGCAGAAATAATGAAGGTTTTCGAGATTCAAGTCATGTCCCGCATTCAAGCCCAGCCCGCATTTTGCCGCTTCCTGCGCTGCTTCTACGAAAGGCGCCACGGCCGTTTCCCGCTGTTTGCCATACTGCGCGGCGTAGGGTTCCGTGTATAATTCCACCCTGTCGGCGCCCGCTTCTGCCGCCCCCCGCACCATGTTGGCCGCAGCTTCCACAAACACCGATACCCTGATGCCTTTTTGTTGGAAGGTCTTTATTATCTCACGCAAAAAATCGCGGTGTGTGTGCGTATCCCATCCCGCACTTGACGTCAGCGCATCATGCCCGTCAGGGACCAGCGTCACTTGTTCCGGCAATACATTCAACACTAAATCTATGAAGCGGCGCTCCGGATTTCCCTCAATATTAAATTCGGTGCTCACCACTTTACGCAAAGCCACAACATCGTCGTGGCGGATGTGCCGTTCATCGGGACGGGGATGCACCGTAATTCCCTGTGCGCCAAATTTTTCGCAATCCTTAGCCACCTGTATAACATCGGGCACATTTCCTCCCCTGGCATTGCGCAAGGTGGCCACTTTGTTAATATTTACACTCAGCCGTGTCATTTCATTGCAAAATTACATCAATAAATCAATAAAAAACCATATCTTCGTCAAAATTTTTTCTATCAATGGAGAAATAAACTCCATAAAAATGAATTAAAATATTTACATTCATGGTAGTAGCGCTTTACGGACGACAAATAGAGCCGGTAGATTTACCGGAAGTCATCCGTTTATTGCAGTGGCTAAACCAGCATGATGTGGTGGTGCTTATTCACCGGTCATTTGCCGCATACTTGCCTGCCGATGCTGCCCGGTACGATATATTTACCGAATTGCCTGCCGATATTCATTGTCTTATAAGTTTCGGCGGCGACGGCACTTTTCTGGAAAGCATAGGCCTTGCCTGTTATTCTCACACGCCTGTATTCGGCATCAATACCGGCCGCTTGGGTTTTTTGTCTTCGGTGCCGCTCAGCCATTCCGCACAGGCGTTAAATGCCTTGTTGCATCATGATTACCGTATTGAGGCGCGCACGTTGCTGAAAGTCTCCGGCCAATTTCTTCCGGCAAGCGATTCGCCTTATGCGCTCAACGATGTAGGCGTCCAGCATTTTCATCCATCCCTTGTCACGGTGCGTGTAACCGTCAATGATGAGAAGTTGCCCGACTATTGGGCTGATGGGCTGCTTGTGGCTACGCCCACAGGCTCCACAGCTTATTCCATGAGCGCCGGCGGCCCTGTTGTAGCGCCCGATTCGCAAAGTTTTATTATCACGCCTATTGCCTCGCACAACCTCAACGTACGCCCGCTGGTCATTGCCGACAGCGCGCATATCAAATTACAGGTCGTCAGCCGCAAGGGTGTTGCCGTTATCAGTATTGACAACCGTCTTTACGAGGCGCCTTCGGGAACTGAGATACAACTTGAGAAGGCCGCATATACGGCTAAAATTATCAGGTTGCCCGAAAGTAGTTTTTTCAGTACCTTATGTGAAAAATTATCATGGGGGTACGACAAAAGAAATGCATAACATTAAACTTTTTATAAAACCTATTGTCTAATAAGAAAATGTATAATTTTTTTAAATTTAAACATGTAATTTTGTTGTTTGCATTGTTGTCCGGCTTTGCCCGGTTACCGGCGCAAGAGCGTGCCGGCTTTGAATGCTTTAACAACAACGATAAATTTGAGGTGGGCTTTCTTGCCGGCGCCACTTATTATATGGGAGATTTCAATCCCAACCTCATCCCATTTAAAAATCCTTTTCTGTATGGGGGTTTTATGGCCCGGTATAATGTTACCCGGTATTTTTCGCTACGCGGCAATTGGGCTTTTGCATACATTACCGGAAACGCCGGGGGAATGGAAGGTTTTCCGTCCGACCCGTGGGAGAAAAATTGGGAGTTTCTGCGTCCCATGTTATTTTTCGACGTTTTGGCCGAATTTAATTTTATGCCTTACGATGCGGTTGATATCCGTAAAGGGCAACGTTTCACGCCACTGCTCAATCTGGGTGTGGGCGCCTCGTTCTTGTCTCCCGATGTTTATGCCCATTCGTCAAACAGTATGAAATCCAATAAATCCATTTTCCTCTTGGATATTCCGGTGGGCATTGGCGCCAAATGGTGCTTCATTGAACGTTTTACTTTAAGCGTTGAATGGATGTTCCGGATAACTTTTAATGACGATATTGATTTTTATGACGGCGTGAACGAAGAACATTCGCCGGTTATTAACAACGACTGGATAGGAACATTCGGGATTTCCGTGTCTTACCTTATAAAATATAATCGTTCTTGTCCTGCCTACAACTGGCACAAACCTTCTTCACGTTATTTAAAAAAATCACGAGTGAGACAGTCAGACTATTAAAGATGAATAACCAACAAACGATGATCATACCCCGGCACGTAGCCATTATCATGGATGGCAATGGCCGTTGGGCTAAGCGACAGGGATTAAAACGGATTTTCGGCCACCGGAATGCCATTGAAGCAGTGAGGGCAGCTATTACTTCCGCCGGCAAATCGGGCGTTCAATACCTTACGCTCTACACGTTTTCCGAAGAAAATTGGAAGCGCCCACAAGAAGAAATTGACAATCTTATGCATCTTCTCGTGGACGCCATCCGTAAAGAAACGCCCGAACTTCATAAGAACAACGTACAGTTGCGCTGTATCGGCAATATCGCAAGTTTACCGGAGAACGTACAGAAAAAATTGAATGAATGTATAACCAGCACCAAAAATAATAAAGGGCTTGTGCTCATTCTTGCGCTCAGCTATAGCGGGCAATGGGACATTCTCCAAGCCGCAGCGCGTTATGCGGCGGCCGGCAAGTCGCCCCTTACGCCGGA
>JAIRLC010000049.1 GCA_031259645.1 Prevotellaceae bacterium
GCCGGCTTCCACCAACTCCACCAAGCCGTCGCCGGGCTGTTCGATGAGCGTCACCTGCGCGGCGAAGCGCTCCAGCGTGTCGTGGTACAGGCGGCCTTCAAACGTGCCCCGGGTGGCCAGTACGCCCACCACGCCGCTTTTGGAGTGCAGGGCGGCCGGTTTCACCGCCGGTTCCATGCCCACAAAAGGCACGGCATACGTGTGGCGCAAGTGGGTGATGGAAGCAGCAGTGGCCGTATTACAAGCCACTACAACGAGCTTTACCTGTTTGGAAAGTAAAAACTTGGTGATGGTATCGGCGCGGGCAATAATCTCTTCCGCCGTGCGGGTTCCGTAAGGACAAAAAGCCGTATCGGCGTAATACACCGTATGCTCATGAGGCAACAATCGCGTTACTTCACGCCACACAGCGCGCCCGCCAATGCCGGAATCGAAAAAACCAACAGGAGCGTCCGGCGTCAAGGGAACTGTTTTCTTGTCGGTGTTGTGTGTGATATTATATACTTTAATTGCTCCTTGCCGGAAGTTCTTTGGTAATGTTCAACTCTTTCTTCACTAAGGGAAGGACATCTATACTTTGCTCAGGGCTGAAGTACTGTAGCGCGCTCACATCGAATACATACGTAAAACCTTCCTGTTTGGCGACTTTCTCAATGGCCGTGGCTGCTTTTTGAATCACAGGCTGCAACAACAACTGTTGCTGGCGTTGGAGTTCTTCCTGCGCGGTTCTTTGAAATTCTTCGGCGCGCACGCTGAGGTCTTGTAGCTCTTTTTGCTTTGCTTCCAATATGGCGGCCGTCCATGTGGCCTGTTTTTGCTGGTAGGTAGTATACTTTGTTTGAAGTTCGAGCTGCATGGCCTGTATTTGCTCCTGCAGGTCTTTGGTGATGGTTTCCATCTTCACCTGTGCCGAATCGCGTTCGGGCATCAACACAATAAGCTCCTGTGTGTTGATATGTCCGAATTTATAATTTTGAGCAAATACGGCGCTAAAAAGCCCGCACAGCAACCATACAAAAAATAATGTAATAAAGTGTTTCATAATAGTTAGTTTATAGTACAAATATAATAATTTATCAATTAAAGCCCAATTTCCCGATTACCTTATCGCTAATGTCGTATCGTGGATTGGTAAACACCACAGAGGGGTTGTTGGCAATATCAATAATAATGCCGTATCCGTCATCGGTAGCCACTTCTTTCACCGCGTTGGCCAGCTTGTCCTGCAAGGGTTTTAGCAGTTCTTCCGTTTTTTTTGCGAGACTGCCGTCCTGTCCGAAATACTTGCGCTGCGTTTCTTTCACCGCCTGTTCTTTGGTGATGATCTCGTCTTCCCGCCGTTTTTTCATATCTTCGGTGAGCAATACCTTATCGGCCTGATAGGCCTTGTAGAGTTCATCTACTTTCTGGTAGCCGGCTTCCACTTCTTTTTGATAGTCCTGACTCAGGCGCTCCAATTGGCCTTGCGCAGTTTTGTAAGAAGGAATCTTATTCAAAATGGTTTCGGTGTTGATGTATCCGATTTTTTGCGCTGCGGCGATATTCATAACGCCAAGTATTGCGGCAAGGGTAAATAAAATTCGTTTCATATTCGTATAATTTGTGTTAATTCGTGTAATTCGTATAATTCGTGTACGCTACATGGGCATGCCGAAGGTGAAGTGAATTTGGCCGCCGCCGGCATTCGGATAATGGGGTACATTGTCGAAGCCGTAACCCCAATCGATACCTAATGTGCCGACGATGGGCAACATGAGGCGTACGCCAATACCCGCCGAGCGCTTAATGGCAAAAGGATTGAACTTGTCGAACGTTGACCAGGCATTGCCGCCTTCAAAAAACACATACGCAAAAATATTCGCCTGCGGCTGCATAATCACAGGGTGGCGCAATTCCACCGTAAATTTATCGTAAATATGTCCGGCATAAGCGCCGTTTACCAATGGCGTAACAGATGAGTTGACGTATCCGCGCAGGGCGATATTTTCCTGTCCGTAACGGTTAAACCCGCTCATGCCGTCACCGCCAAGTATAAACGCCTCAAACGGGGAGTAGCCCCAGTCGGCATTGTAATAAGCAAGGAAGCCGAACTGCGCCCGCGTCATGAGCACAAAATCACCCACAAGTTGTGTGTATAAAGCGCCCTTGAATGTCCATTTATGATACTCAATCCACTTGTACCGTTCGTTATCGGGCATGCTTGTATAATCTTTGTTGGTAAAAAGAGAGTAGGGGATGGTTAACTGCAAGCCCAGCGAGAAGTCGGAACCCTTACGGGGATAAATGGGCTGGTCGGTAGAGTTGCGTCCGAATATGACATTAAAGCTGAAGTTGTTTGATTGTCCGTCGGAAAACAGGAAATACGACTGCCAATTGTTCAATATGTAGTGTTGCAACGACACGCCGGTGTACAGGGTGAAATACGTGTCGGGCCATTTCAGGCGTTGCCCGATACCCACCGACATGCCGTAAGTTTCGAGCGATTGGGTGACGTTTTGATAGTAGTAGCCGTCGGTTTCGCGGGTGTAGTAAGCCGACACAGACAGCGACGTTGGTTTCTTACCGCCTAACCAGGGCTCCACAAAACTGATGGATGTGGCAGTGTAATAAGAACCATTCGTTTGAAAACGCAAGGCCAGTGTTTGCCCGTCGCCGGAAGGAATGGGGCGCCACGCTCCTTTTTTAAACATCCGTCCGACAGAAAAATTGGAGAACTTCAACCCCACGGTTGCAATAAATGTATTGCCGCCGTAGCCGCCCGACAGTTCAATCTGGTCGTTTGATTTTTCTTCCACGTTATACGTAATATCGGCTGTGCCGTCGCGCTCATTGGGCGTTAGTTTCCAGCCTTCATTCTGCACCATCAGTTTTTCAGCGTCAAAATTGTTCGACTGGGCCAATTCACGCAGTGAACGCTCAAAATCCGATTTGCTGAACAGGTTGCCCGGACGGGTCCACAATTCACGACGGATCACATGTTCGTTGGTCTTCGTATTTCCGGTAATGTTTACGCGGTTGAACGTGGCTTGCTTGCCTTCAAAAATGCGCATCTCAATGTCAATGGAATCCCCTACGATGTTAATTTCAACAGGCTGTATATTGAAGAACAAATACCCCTGATCCATATACTGGGTGCTCACCGACATCTGATCCTGATGCAACATTTTATCCATAGCCACCACGTCATACACATCACCTTTTTTAATGCCCAGAATGTTGCTTAAAACCACAGACGGAATAATGGTGTTGCCTACCCATGTGATATCCCTGAAATAGTAACGCCGGCCTTCATCAATGTTGATTTTAATGCCCAACCGTTTATCATTGATATAATACATCGAATCGGAAACAATCGCGGCGTCCCGGTATCCTTTCTCGTTGTAGTACCGGATAAGGCTTTCCTTGTCGTTCGGATATTCTTCGTCGTTGAATTTTTTACTGCTAAAAAGGTTCCGAAGGCGCATGTCTTTGGTCTTCTTCATGGATTTTCGCAACTTGCGATCCTTGATTTTTTCGTTGCCTTCAAAATAAATCTTTTTAATTTTTACCTTCTGGTTCTTTTTAATATCAAAAGTAACCTTTACCGCATTGGGCACCAGCGTGTCGGCTTCCTGTATAATATTGACGTCCGCTTTCCGGAACCCTTTTTCGGCATAATACGATTTGATGGCGTCGGTAGAGACTTTGAGAAGATAGTCCGACACCTCGCTACCACGTCGAAGGTGAAGTTTTTCCCGCAAATCGTCGCGTTCGCCCTTTTTCGCACCATTAAAATTCCAAGCCGACACACGCGGGCGTTCGGTCAGTTTAATGTCGAGGTATATTTTATCGCCCTCAACTTTTGTAGCGGAAACGGCAATATCGGAAAAGTGCCGTTGCGCCCAAAGTCTTTTCAAAGCAAGTGAAATATCCTCGTTGGGAATGGTGACCGTATCGCCTTTGGCCACGCCGATAAACGAAAGTATCTGCTCAGGGTTGAGGTATTTTACGCCTGAAATAGTAATATCGGCGATAACAAATTCCTGAGGCTTTGCGGGGTCAAATGTGATATTTACCTTACCCGAATCGGCCGGTTGTTGTGCGACAAGCGTTGTGGCTGCGGCGAGGAGCACAGGCACGACGAGTATTACGATGGCATAAAAGTGTATATATTTGGATAACTTCATATTTTAAAATAATCATGCAAAGGTAGAAAAAAATCCCATAATTTTAGCTGGTTTTTATTTGTTCGCCGGTTTGACCGAAGCGTCGTTCGCGTTTACTATATTCATTTAGAGCATCTAAGAAGTGATTTTCCCGAAAATCTGGCCACAAAAGATCAAGGAAATAAAATTCGGTGTAAGCGGCTTGCCAAAGAAAGAAGTTGCTGATGCGTTGTTCACCGCCGGTGCGGATGAGCAATTCGGGCTGCGGGACGCCGGCCGTAGAAAGATACTGCTCAAAATGTTCCGGCGTAAGGGGCGACTTGCCGGCCGCCGCATAACGCGCTGCGGCTTGGAGAATGTCCCATTGCCCGCTATAGCTGAGCGCAAGAATGAGCACAAGCCCTTTATTATTTTTGGTGCT
>JAIRLC010000129.1 GCA_031259645.1 Prevotellaceae bacterium
CAAAGGACAAAAAATCCCCACCACGCTTGCCGATTTCGAAGCCATGTTAAGATATGAATATGGCGTTCATCGCGTGGATGCCGGAAATGCCATAAACCTGTTAAACGATGGATATCAAACTGTAGCCAGCCTGAATTATTCTCCATTGACCAAGGCAAATTATATGTGGGACGAAAGCGCCGACCGTATCGACCTGAATAACTCGTCTGAAGGAATGTATTACGACAGTTACGCATCCATTTCAACCTGCAACCTTGTTATAGAATATGCGTCGGAGGCGACCGAATGTACCGATGCGGAACGCGCTGAAGTCATCGCCTGCGCCAAAGCGTTGCGCGCCATGAACTATTTCAACCTGGTGAATTATTACGCCGACACGTATGAGGCGGCCACAGCCTCTGCAAAGAACGCCGTGCCGTGGATTACAAGCGCAGATGTGAATACGCCGCATCAACAGTTAACCACACAGGGGATTTATGACAACATCCTGAACGATGTGAAGGAGGCATTGCCCAATTTACCCGCCACATCGCCCACGCCATTACATCCTAATCGTGACGCTGCGTATGCGTTCTATGCGCGGGTGTACCTTCAAATGAGCAATTATACCGAAGCATTGAAATATGCCGAGTTGGCGTTAGCCGAAAATGACCAGCTTTATGACTGGACGGCCTACTATGAGGAAAATAAGACACAAATAGAAACTCCGGATTCATATACAACCACACCTTCGCCGGCCGGTCACTATTATATCGAAAATTATATTTTCAGGCATGGGGCGTCTTCTTATCAATCAACAGGAAAGTCTATACCGGTTGAACGGAAAGCTCGTTTTGAAGACGGCGATGCACGCGCTGCCGCCCGCTGGAAAGTCCGGACTGTTGGAACAGATATCTATTGCGTAAGTACCACTACCGGATTTTTTAATGAAGGAGGGATTACCACTACCGAAATGTACCTGATAAAAGCCGAATGTCTTGCCCGCGCCGGACAATACAGCGATGCGATGGCGGCGCTTAATACCGTCCGCGAAAAACGCATTCTTGCCGCTAAATACGCGCCGCTTTCGGCATCAACCGAAGAACAGGCCATAGAATATATCCGCCGCACCAAAGACAATGAGCTTTTAGGCACGCTCATTCCGTTTGCCGATGCGCGCAGGTATAACCTTGACCTCAAGTATGCGCGTACGTTGAGCAAGATGGTGGATGGAAACACACTGACGCTATCGCCCACCTCTCACCTGTGGACAATGCCTTTCCCGATGGGAGCCATAAAAAATCCAGGTAACGGAATAATTACCCAAAATGTATCTAAATAACTTCGTAAATAATAAATAATATGAAACGTATTAAAAAAGCAATGCTATTAGCTATAGCCTGCGTGATGGCAGCAGCGTGCAGCGAGAAGCCCGCTACATCATACACGATTGAGTACCGACTGCAAGGAATTCCGGACGGTACAAAAATAGAATTAGTTCCCAGCGCTACACACAAGAAGGAAGTGCCTGTGGCGGAAAGCGTCGTAACCGGTGGTAAAGCCATATTGACAGGCGTGGCCGACGAACCCCGGATGTTTTATATCCAAGTACAGGGAAGTCGCGGAGTAAAGATTATGGTTGAAAACGGCAAAATCATATTGACCGGCAAGGCGACAAAATCCGAACGAGACGGCGATATTTTCTATACCTATAATGATATAGTGGTAAAAGGCAGTAAGCCGCACGACCTTTACCTGCAAAAAACAGCGCCCAGAAACGGATTAGATTCCTTGTACAAAGCTTATCACGAAAATAATAACGCCATATCCGAAGCGCTCAGGGCAGCCAGGGCGAATAAAGACAAAGCGCTTTTGGATTCGTTATATACCACAGCGGCGTATAAAAAATTAGCGGCCGATGAAAAAGATTTTTTCGAAACGGTGACGCGCATAACAGAAGGAATTATCATGGATAATAAAGACACGTGGTGGGGGCCGATGTTGATGCTCGATTTTATGTCGTACTTTACAAAGGAACAACAGCCGTGGTATGACGAATTTTCGCAGGAAGCCAAAGACAGTTATTACGGCAAGATTGTGAAAAAAGAAATATTCCCCGAAACATTTGTGGGAAAACCTTTGCCGGCTTTTACGCTTATCGGCAAAGACAATAAAGAAACCACTGTGGCAAGTGTTGGCGCAGGGGAAAAATACATATTAGTTGATTTCTGGGCTTCATGGTGCAGTCCCTGCCGTAAAGAAATCCCCAACTTAAAGAACCTGTATAAAAAATACGCATCAAAAGGATTTGAGATTATCAGCATCTCCACCGACAAAAAAGCGGCGGATTGGGAAAAGGCGCTCAACGAAGAAAAACTGGCGTGGCCTAATTATTTGGACACAAAAGGAGCCGCCGATGCCTGCCGTGTAAAGGCCATTCCCGCCATGTTCCTGATAGACGATAAGGGAATAGTGATAGCCGAAAAAATCAGGGGGGAAGAACTGGCTGCCAAGCTGGCCGAATTATTTAAAACCGCTGGAAAATAATTGGGTATGAAAAAATGTTTTCTGTTATTATTTGTTATTGTTGGGATTGGCGTTAACCTCAACGCCAACCCCGACAATCCTGTAACATGGTCGTATTCGGTGAATCCTGTAGAGGGCAACAAAGCCGAACTGGTGTTTTCGGCAACCATTGCGCCAGGGCATCAATTATACGCCACAGAAATTCCTGAAGGCGGGCCTCTGCCCACCGGTTTTTTTTATACCGAATCGGAAGCGTTCAAAAAAATCGGTAAAATTAGAGAAGTTCCCGAGCCGAAAATCAAGCATGACGATATATTCGGCATGGATATCGGCGTGCATACGAAAAGCGTCAAATTCGTTCAGGTTATTGAAATTTTGAGCGAAACGGATTTTTCCATTATCGGAACGATGGACTACATGGTTTGCACGGCCGACATGTGTATGCCATTCAGCGACATCGATTTCAAATTTACGGTGAAAGGCTGTCCGCAAACGTATACACACTTGGCGTCCGGGGAGGTGGCGGATAACGCAGAAACCTCATCGGAAAACATTTGGTGGTTCGTTTTCTTAGCGTTGGGTGCAGGACTGGCTGCGGTGCTCACACCGTGCGTGTTCCCGATGATTCCGATAACGGTTTCGTTTTTCATGAGCGGTGGCGCCAAGCGCTCCGAAGGCGTGCTGAAAGGATTGATTTTCGGCTTTTCCGTGGCGCTCATTTATTCGCTTTTGGGCGTTGTGGTGGCCATAACGAAAAGCGCCGATTTTGCCAATGTACTAAGCACGCACTGGATAGCAAACCTCATCTTCTTTGCCCTGTTTGTGCTATTTGCCTGTTCGTTCTTCGGACTGTTTGAAATCATGCTCCCTACGGGGCTTTCCAACAAATTAGACGCCAAAGCCGACAAAGGCGGGTTGATTGCATCGTTCTTTATGGCCGCCGTATTAACACTGGTTTCGTTCTCCTGCACAGGGCCGTTTG
>JAIRLC010000065.1 GCA_031259645.1 Prevotellaceae bacterium
CTTCTTTTAACAATACAATTTTAAATTTATTTTATAATGGCAAAAGAAAAAAAATTCATTACGTGCGACGGTAACTATGCTGCCGCTCACGTGGCTTATCTTTTTAGCGAAGCCGCCGCTATCTATCCTATTACGCCTTCTTCTACCATGGCGGAGTACGTGGACGAATGGGCTGCCTTTGGTAAGAAAAACCTTTTCGGCGAACCGGTGAAAGTGGTGGAAATGCAAAGCGAAGGCGGCGCTGCCGGCGCCGTACACGGCTCCCTGCAAGCCGGCGCATTGACAACAACGTTTACAGCATCACAGGGATTGTTGCTGATGATCCCGAATATGTACAAAATCGCCGGCGAGTTATTGCCGGCGGTATTCCATGTGTCGGCGCGGGCATTGGCGGCGCAGGCATTGTCTATTTTCGGCGACCACCAGGATGTAATGGCAGCGCGGCAAACAGGCTTTGCCATGCTGGCGTCAAGCAGCGTGCAGGAAGTAATGGATTTGGCGGCGGTGGCGCACCTGGCGTCGCTTAAATCGCGCATTCCGTTTGTGCACTTCTTCGACGGTTTCCGCACGTCGCACGAAATTCAAAAAATTGAACTTATTGACGGCGACGCGTTGAAAGGCATGATTAGCGAAAAATCATTGCGCGCTTTCCGCCAGCGGGCATTAAACCCGAATGCGCCTGTAACGCGCGGCACGGCGCAAAATCCCGATGTTTATTTCCAATCGCGCGAAGCCAGCAATGCGTTCTACGACGCTGTACCCGACATTGTGGCGCGCTATATGGGCGAAATCAGCGAGCTGACGGGGCGTCATTACCTGCCGTTCGTGTACTATGGGCATGAGCAGGCAGAACAGGTGGTTGTCGCCATCGGTTCGGTGTGCGATACCCTGCGGGAAACGGTAGATTATTTGAATGCGCAGGGTGCAAAGACCGGCGTGGTGGCAGTGCATCTCTACCGTCCGTTCTCTGCCAAATATTTCCTGCGCGTATTGCCTAAAAGCGTGCAACGGATAGCCGTGCTTGACCGCACCAAAGAACCGGGCGCCAACGGCGAGCCGCTTTATATGGATATAAAAGACGTGCTCTACGGACAGCCCAATGCACCGTTGGTGGTGGGCGGTCGTTACGGTTTGTCGTCGAAAGATACTACGCCGGCGCAAATGCTTGCCGTGTTTGAAAACTTGAAACTGAATGAGCCAAAAAACGGCTTTACCGTAGGCATTATAGACGATGTTACGTTCAAGTCGCTGCCGCAAAAAGAAGAAATCAGTTTGGCGCAAGCCGGCACTTTTGAAGGCAAGTTCTATGGATTAGGCTCCGACGGCACGGTGGGCGCAAACAGGAATACGATTAAAATTATCGGCGAAACGACGCCGAAATATTGTCAGGCATATTTCTCGTACGACAGTAAGAAATCAGGCGGGTTTACCTGTTCGCACCTGCGTTTCGGCGACCATCCGGTCAATTCGCCATATTTGGTTACCACTCCTGATTTTGTAGCATGCCATGTGCCTTCCTATCTTCACAAGTACGATGTACTGCGCGGCATCAAGCCGGGCGGGACATTACTGTTAAACAGCCTGTGGGACGTCGAGGAAACAAAAAAACGCTTGCCCGACTTTGTGAAACGCACGCTGGCGGAAAAGAAAATCAATTTTTATATTACCAATGCGACCAAGATTGCCGAAGAAATCGGATTGGGCAACCGCACCAATACTATCCTGCAAGCGGCATTCTTCAAAATCGCCAACGTCATTCCGTTTGAACAGGCGGTGAAAGAAATGAAAAAAGCCATTGAAAAAAGCTATGGCAAAAAAGGGGAAGACGTGGTAGAACGTAACTACGCCGCCGTAGATCGCGGCAGCGAAGTAACCAAAGTGGAAGTGCCCGCCGAATGGATTAACTACAGCGGAAAGTTCGAAGCCGATACCAATCAACGCCTCGCGCCCGAATGGATAAAACATGTTGCCGACATCGTGAATGCACAAAACGGCGACGATTTGCCGGTGAGCGCTTTTATAAACTATGAAGACGGCACGATGCCTGCCGGTTCGGCAGCCTACGAAAAACGCGGCATTGCAGTGCATGTGCCCGAATGGATAGCCGAAAACTGTATCCAGTGTAATCAATGCTCCTATGTCTGCCCGCACGCGGTTATCCGCCCGTTCCTGCTGACCGATGAAGAAGCGGCAAAAGTTCCCGGCGGACTGAAAAGCGTGAAAGGTAACGGTCCATTCAAAGAATATAATTTCCGGATGCAAGTGTCGCCGCTCGACTGTTCGGGTTGCGGGAACTGCGCCGAAGTCTGCCCGGCGAAAACAAAAGCCTTAGTGATGCAACCCCTCGAAACGCAAATGCCCGAACAGGCGCATTTCGATTACCTGCATGCCAATGTTGGCTACAAAGACACGGTGCAGGACAAACGGGCAAATTTGAAAAACAGCCAATTTTCGCAACCGTTGTTTGAATTTTCGGGCGCATGCGCAGGTTGCGGGGAAACGCCGTACATCAAAGCGATTACACAACTGTTCGGCGACCGCATGATGATTGCCAACGCCACCGGCTGCTCGTCCATTTACGGCGGTTCATTCCCGGCGTCGCCCTATTGCGCGAACAAAGAAGGGCGCGGTCCCGCATGGGCAAATTCATTGTTTGAAGACAATGCCGAATTTGGACTCGGCATGCGTTTGGGGTCGGAGCGGGTGCGCGACCACCTTGCCGCCCTGATGCTGCAAGGGCAGGAATGCCAAAGCTGCTCAACGGAACTGAAAGCATTATTTGCCGAATGGATTACCCATCGCGATGATGCTGCAAAAACGCGCGAATTAACCGGTAAGATTATTCCGCTGGCTGCTGCCTGCTCCTGCGATATTTGCAAAGAAATTACGGAACTCAAAGACTTTTTGACGGTGCGTTCCAACTGGATTTTCGGCGGCGACGGCTGGGCATATGATATCGGCTATGGCGGATTAGACCATGTGTTGGCGTCAGGCGAAAATGTAAATGTACTGGTGCTGGACACCGAAGTATATTCCAACACCGGCGGGCAATCGTCAAAATCCACGCCGGCAGGCGCGGTGGCAAAGTTCGCTACCGCCGGAAAACGGGTACGCAAAAAAGACTTGGGGATGATGGCTATCAGCTATGGCTACGTATATGTTTCCCAAGTAGCGATGGGCGCCAGCCAGCAGCAATTCTTCAATGCCATGAAAGAAGCGGAAGCCTATAACGGTCCTTCCCTGATTATTGCTTATGCCCCCTGCATCAACCACGGGCTGAAGAACGGCATGGGCGCTACACAACGGGAAGAGAAACTGGCGGTGGAATGCGGTTATTGGCACCTGTACCGCTTCAATCCCGCACTGGAAGAGGCAGGGAAAAACCCCTTCTCGCTTGACAGCAAAGAACCCGACTGGACGAAATTCCAAACCTTCCTGAAAGGCGAAGTCCGCTATGCCTCGTTAGGGCAGACGTTCCCGGAAGAAGCCGGGGAACTTTTCCTGCGTACCGAAGAATTTGCCAAATGGCGGTACAATACCTACAAACGGCTGACGCAGGAATAATTTAAAAATTTCAAGATTTCAAAATTCAAAGATTTCAAGAAAAACCGCCGGCAAGCTTCCTTACCGGCGGTTATTTTTTGCACCAACTTTTGGGGTGAAGGGTACAAGGTAAAGGGTGAAGGGGGCTGGCGCAGGAACAATTTAAAGATTTAAGATTTCAAGATTTCAAAAAAACCGCCGGTGCATTTCTGCACCGGCAGTTCTTTTTTTTAGGGCAAAGGGTAAAAGGTAAAGGGTGAAAGGGGCTGGCGCGTCAGCAGCTTTCCACTCTCCATTCTCCACTCTCCATTCGCGAAGCGCCAGCACTGCCTACTGCCCACTGCCCACTAAGGCACTATCGCGCTCATAACCGGTCCAAAGGGACCCTTTTCGCCGGTGGTGTTTTCCCAGCGGAGGGCGAAGTAGAGGGTCTTGCCGCGATCTTCGTCGGCAAATTCAAGCTTTAGCGGCGTGTGCGTATCAAACGACGAGTGCGTCAGGTCGCTGATATGCACTTCCTGCGGATGCTCGAACAGCGCCCAAGCTGTTTCCGCGCCATGCTGACCAAAAGGCTTCGCATCACTCTGACCACTGCTGCCGTCAAAAAAGTGGATACCCACCCGGCGCAATTCCGACGTGTTGATTTCGACGGAGGGGTGCGTGGTCGCTACCGGCGCGGGTGTGCGGGTGGTTTTATGCACCGGCAGCCCGAGATTATCGCGGTCGGCGTCGGTAACCATGTGGTTGCGCGTGAGGTACTCCCCTATCGTTTGCCGCAGGCGGCTCACGAGTGATTTCTTCGCCTCGTTCTTTTCCTGCACCGATGCTTTGGTGCGGGTGACCGGCGAGTCAGCAATGCTGAGTTTCTGCGCGTAGCGGTCGCGCAATGCCACTAATTCAGTGTAGACACTTTCCGGGAAACCTATTCGCGGCAATATTGACGCCAAATAGCCCAGAAAATTTACGACCCATGACAGTAATGCCTGGTCGTTGTTTGGTAAAAAGTTTCGATTACTCATAGCTTTTTTTTTAATTGATTTATATTAAGTGAATTGTTAAATGATAAGAATGTTTGTGAACATGTTCACGAAGTTTTTGCACATGTTCACGAGACTTTTGCACATGTTCACGAAGTTTGTGAACATGTTCACGAGACTTTTGCACATGTTCACAAAGCTTGTGAACATGTTCACGAGACTTTTGCACATGTTCACAAAG
>JAIRLC010000111.1 GCA_031259645.1 Prevotellaceae bacterium
TTGGCTACCAATGTGTATGCCGATTATGTAAAATCGTTTAATAACATGCATAATTTTAATTTTCTTGCCGGCTTCAACTATGAGCAGTCGGTCTATACGAATATTACGGTGCAACGCAACGGCTTAGTATCCGAAGACGCTAAAGATATTAATTTGGCATTGGGAGAAAATGTGACCGCAACAGGCGGCTATGAAAAATGGAAAATTTCCGGTGGCTTTTTCCGCATGAACTATAATTTTAAGGAACGCTATTTGTTAGAAATTAACGGGCGTTATGATGGTTCTTCCAAATTTCCCGCTTCACAACAATGGGTTTTCTTCCCTTCTGTATCGGCCGGTTACCGGATTTCCGAAGAATCGTTTTGGCGTATTGACCCAAAGATAATATCTAACCTCAAACTCCGGGCGTCGTATGGCTCGCTGGGCAATGGAAATATCAGCGCCTATACGTTTGCCGAAGAGTTTGCTATTTCTCAGTCAGGACGCATTCTTAACGATATCCGTCCGCAAAAGACGAGTCAGCCGAATGTTATTCCTAATAGTTTAACATGGGAAACTGTTACTAACGGGAACATTGGGCTGGACATTGCCGCTTTGAATAACCGTCTTCAATTCTCCGGTGATATTTATCGCCGCTGGACAAAAGACATGTACACCGTTGGGCCGAGTGTGCCTGCTGTTTTTGGCGTTACCGTACCTAAGGGCAACTATGCGGATATGGAAACTACCGGTTGGGAAGTGAGCATAAATTGGGAGGATCAATTTTCAGTTGCGGGAAAACCGCTCCGGTATAACGTACGTTTTATATTGTCGGATTATACATCAATTATTACAAGATATTACAATCCTGATAAAAATCTTAGCGACTATTACGAAGGACAACGAGTTGGCGAGATCTGGGGATATCAGGTTGAAGGGCTGTTCAAAACAGAGGAAGAAATTGCTTCTTCTCCTTATCAGGGAAATATCCGAAGTACGGCCACCCGTGTGAATCACGTAGGGGATTTAAAATTTAGAAATTTGGATGGAGATGATGTCATTTATCAAGGATTAAACCGTGTGGGCGATTCGGGAGATAAAACGATTATCGGCAATTCGGAGCCACGCTATATCTATGGGATTAATGTGGGATCCGATTGGAACGGATTATTTTTTAGTGCATTTTTCCAAGGTGTAATGAAGCAGGATTGGTACCCATCAACTGACTCCCGTTTTTGGGGACAGTATAACCGGCCGTACAATGCTTATCCGGCTTGGCAACAGGGTATGCAGTTTCGTGAAGAACTGGGAAATTTCGACGCCTATCTTCCGCGTTTGGCCGGCTACCAGGCGCAGTCATCGGGCGCTGCGCTGACTGTTCCCAATGACCGTTACTTGCAAAATGTGGCGTATATTCGTTTAAGATCTCTGAATGTAGGCTATACGCTTTCTAAAAAAGTTGTTTCAAAACTCGGTGTTAGCGACGTGACAATATACCTGTCCGGCGAAAACCTGTGGACATGGTCGCCCTTGTATAAAATAACAAAAGACACCGATGTTACCAGTATCTATGGCTCCGACCGTGATTTGGGTGGTAGTGATACGTGGGGCGACGGGTATAATTACCCGATGTTAAAGTCAATTTCCTTAGGAATAACAGTCAATTTTTAATTTTTATCAGGTTAGATTAATAAATAAAAGTAAGATATGAAAACTTTACTAATTAAATATACGGTTTCTGCGTGGCTGTTGTTTTTTATTACAGCTTGCACTTTGAACGAGTTTCCGGAAGATACGGCCTCCAATTTGGCTGTTTTCGGTTCAAAAAACGGGTTGGAATTATACAGCAATTCCTTTTACGACATGCTGCCGGGAGTGACCAATGGCGTATTTGCCGTTGATAATAATTCGGATATTGTAGCCCGTACGAGTGTCGATACCCGTTTTTCTCCGAATGCATTAAGCCCTACAACCAGCAGCGGCTGGGACTGGGAAGACTTGCGCAATGTCAATTTCTTTATTGAAAATTGCGAAAAAAGCACTGTACCTGAAAAACAACACTATCTCGGGCTTGCCCATTTTTTTAGGGCTTATTTCTACTTTGAAAAAGTAAAACGGTTTGGTGACGTGCCCTGGATTGATAAAGTGATAGAAGTGGATGACGATGCAACGTTATATGGCCCGCGTACCGATCGTTTCGAAGTCATGGAACATGTGCTTGCCGATCTGAACTACGCCATTGAAAACATCTCACTGACCGCTGACGCCAGCCGTACACTGATCACCAAAAATGTGGCAAGGGCATACAAAACAAGAATATGCTTATACGAGGCGTCAATACGGAAATATCATACCGGTTATAACAAACAGGCAACAGCCAATGACTGGTATCGCGAAGTAGTAAATACGGCGAATGATATTACCGGATTTTCTTTGCATCAAGGCACTACAGCTTATCGAGACTTGTTTATTCAGAAAACGCCTTTTCAGGATGAAACTATTCTGTGCATTGCATTGAGCGCCGAATTGAAAATATATAGCAGTATTAATCGCAGTACGATTAGTCCGACTTATGGGGATCGTCCGAGCTTAACGCGCCGGTTTATCAATACCTACCTCAAGCTGGACGGCACTCCGTTTACAGGCTATCAAGAAACATTTGCAACCGAAGTGAAGAACCGCGACCCGCGCCTGAAACAAACGATCAGGCTGGGCGACTATAAAAGAACGGAAAATGGCGTGTCGGTGGTGGCTCCCCCGAACCTTGACCAATCTTATACCGGTTATCAGATCATCAAAGGATGTTATGATGAACGCTTCCCTTATGATGATGAAAATTTGAACGACAATGCTCATATTATTATGCGGTGGGCGGAGGTATTGCTGAACAAAGCGGAGGCTTTGGCCGAGTTGGACGAAATGACCAATACCGCATGGGCTGCTACCATTGGAGCGCTACGCGCCCGTGCCGGTATTACTGGTACAACGCTAACAACAATGCCAACGGTAGCCGACCCTTATATGACGTCATTCTATAACAACAAATTTACCAATCCGGTATTACTTGAAATCTTCAGGGAACGGGCTGTTGAAATGGTGTTGGAAGGCCGTCGGCCGGATGACTTAATTCGTTGGAGAGTGGCCGAACTCTTTGAAGAAGCGCCTATGAATGGAATATATGTCCCTGCTTTGGGGGATTATGACTTGAATGAGGATGGGAAAATGGACGTTTGTTTTTATCAAGGCACAAAACCTGCATCTACAGCGTCCGTATTTGTGAATGTGTCGGCGGGGCAAAATCGCACACTAACCGCCGGTACGTCCGGCGAAATTAGCTATTTCCCCGGCAACCGTGAATGGTTGGATAAAAAATACTTGTACCCGATACCGGAAGCAGATCGCGTGAAAAATCCGGCATTAGGACAAAATCCCGACTGGTAAAATAATAACCCCAATTAAATTTAAATAGTTATGAAAAGATTATTTTTTAAAATTTCAATATTTATTTTCTTCGCAGGACTTTTCTCCTGCACAGAGGACACCACGCTGGATATAGCTCAGGCAGAAATGACCCAGCAGTTTGATGTTACTGGAGGTATTAAGTATGTAACGGTAAAATCGAACATGGAATTTACCGCAACGTCCAATGCTTCGTGGTGTGTGCCGGAAATCTATCCTGGTGGCCGGGAATACAACCTTGGCATTGTTGTAGAAAGAAACGAATTGGCTGATGCGCGTACTGCTACAGTTACAGTAGCCGCTGAAGGGATGTCTGAATTGTTGATTTCCGTATCGCAGACCGGTGCAGGCCCCATTATTACGGTGGCGGAAACTACCGTAATGGTAGATGAAGACAACCCCGAATTTACATTGACAATTACGGCAAACCTTCCGTTTGTTTATGAATTGCCCGACTGGATACAGCCCAAAGCCGGCAATACGCCGTCTATTGGCACCGGATTGTATGATTTCACCGTCTTGCCGTTGCCTGA
>JAIRLC010000002.1 GCA_031259645.1 Prevotellaceae bacterium
CCGGAAAATGAGTTTAAAATTACTTACGAAGCGGAAACCGACAAACCCACGGTGGTGAACCTGTCGAACCACACGTTCTTTAACCTGAAAGGTGAGGGGAACGGCAGTATCACCGATCATATCCTGACGGTTCACGCTGATCACATCACGCCGGTAAACACGCTGCTGATACCTACCGGCGAACTGTTGCCGGTGGACGGAACACCTTTTGATTTTAGAACGCCTGTGCGCATCGGCGACCGGATTGACCACGACCATCCACAGTTACAAAACGGCAAAGGATATGACCACAATTGGGTGCTGGGTGCTGCGAAGAAACAGGCCGTCGAATTGGCAGTAACGTTGTACGAGCCCCAAAGCGGACGAACGATGGAAGTTTATACCGACCAACCGGGTGTGCAGTTCTACAGCGGTAACTTTTTCGATGGAAAAGCCAACGGGAAATATGGCAAGTCGATAAGTTTTAGAGAATCGCTGGCGCTGGAAACACAGCATTTTCCGGATAGTCCCAACCAGCCGTCATTCCCTTCCACCCGTTTAAATCCGGGCGAAGTTTACAGCCATATCTGTATCTATAAATTTAAAGTGGCCGATTAATTTGCATAAAAAACAAAAATAACCTAAAAACAAAACCAAAAATGAACGAAAAAAATATAAAAAACGCTTTTGCGGAAAAATATGGTGATGATAATGTGTCTGTTTATACTTCGCCGGGACGCATCAACCTGATTGGTGAACACACCGACTATAACGGCGGGTTTGTCTTTCCGGGCGCTATTGACAAAGGCATTATGGCTGCGATTAAACCTACAGGCGCCGGCAAGGTCAGGGCTTATGCCATCGACCTTAATGAACAGGCGGAGTTTGGCCTACAGGAAGAAGACATACCCGCACAAAGTTGGGCAAGATATATCTTCGGTATTTGCCGGGAAATGATAAAACGCGGCGTAAAAGTCGGCGGCTTCGATACGGCTTTTGCAGGCAATGTGCCGCTTGGCGCGGGCATGTCGTCATCGGCTGCATTGGAAAGTACCTACGCCTTTGCGCTGAATGAGCTTTTCGACGGCAAGGTCGATAAATTTGAACTGGCCAAAGCCGGGCAAGCCACCGAACACAACTACTGCGGCGTGAAGTGTGGCATTATGGATCAATTCGCGTCTATTTTCGGCAAAGCGGGCAACCTCATGCGCCTTGATTGCCGTTCATTGGAATACCAATATTTTCCGTTTAACCCGCAAGGTTACCGCTTGGTGTTGCTCGATACTTTGGTAAAACACGAATTGGCTTCATCGGCCTACAACAAGCGGCGCCAATCGTGCGAAGCTGTGGTGGCCGTGATGCAGAAGAAACATCCGCAAGTGCAATTTTTGCGCGATGCCACGCTGGAAATGCTCCGCGAGGTAAAAGATGAAGTGAGCGCCGAAGATTACAACCGCGCCGAATATGTCATTGAAGAAATAGCGCGGGTGCTGGCGGTTTGCGAGGCTTTGGAAAAAGGCGATTATGAAACTGTAGGCCAAAAAATGTATGAAACACACCACGGCATGAGCAAACTTTACGAAGTAAGTTGTGAAGAACTCGATTTCCTGAACGATATTGCGAAAGAATCTCACGTGACCGGTTCGCGCGTCATGGGCGGCGGCTTTGGCGGCTGCACCATCAACTTGGTAAAGGACGAATACTACGACGCTTTCATTCGCACGGCGAAAGAAAAATACCACACCAAATACGGCAAGGAGCCCAAGGTATATGAGGTCGTTATCAGCGACGGCGCACGCCGGCTTTAGAAATTGGTGCTTATTGGCTGTATGATGAAACTAAATTCATAGCTGCCGTAGGGAACGCGGTATTCTTCCAACGCTATGGCGCTCCAACTGTCAATGCACCCTAGTCCCATTTGCACTTTGTCGATGCAAAAATTCGTATAATCCACTTTGGCAACCAACTCGGAATGTCGTTGGTCTTTTTGCAGGCCGTCGTCTAATGATTCAATCGAATAATGCAGCGCGGAAGCATAGAAAGGCGCTTCTCCTGTAAACCGCAATCCGCGTCCACCAATGGTGGTTTGATTCCACCAGCGAATGTCGGTTTTTGTGCCTGTTTCCTGCGGACGGATGTAGGAATAAAACTGCTCATCCGTCGTTTGCGTGTATATGCCTATATCGGTGGAATGATGGCGGTCTGCGTAGTTCTCAATCGGGCCGCGCCCATAATACTTGATGTGCTCCATCCGGTAAGGTAATTGCACCTGCATGCCGAAACGGAATAAGCCGGGCACGCTTGCCGATGCATCTGCCGTCATTTTCTGCGTTACTTTTATAGCTCCGGTGTTGTTGATGATGTAGGTAAGCGTGAGCTTTGCCGACACGGCAGGCATGTCATATTCGGCCGTAACAACGGCTTGTTCGTCGGTTATTTTATGTGCCAGTGTCGTTAGTTTCATCTCCGGATTTTTCCATACGGCATATTTCTTTTGTAAATTGGCTCCCATGTCATTATCGGTTGGTGCACGCCAGAAGTTCGGCGTTAGCCGGCCGCTTTCATGCAACATGGATTTCCCGTTCACTTCATAGCGGCTCAGAAAGCCGTCGCGCTTATCAAAATCCATCCTGAACGCTTCTCCCTGTACAATCAGGTAAACAATGTCGTTATCCTTTACTGTGGGCGGAACAACAGCAATATGC
>JAIRLC010000004.1 GCA_031259645.1 Prevotellaceae bacterium
GGGTAGCGCGGGCAGAAGCGCCACGCCTTTTCGCCGCCCACCACGTAGGTGCCCAGCCCCAGGGCGATGACGGCGAAACCGTCGCCGGGCTGCATGTAGGAGAACGGGTAGAAGTTGTAGGACTGCGCCACGCCGCTGATGTTCGGGTAGAACTTGCCGTGATATTCCTGCCCTACCAGTTCCTGCAGGATGACGGCCATCTTCTCGTCCTGCACCCTGCAATCAATGGCGTTGAAGTAGGCGAGGGAGGTGTCGGAATACACCGAGGCGTACACCAGTTTGACGGCTTTCTCCAGCTCCGCCACGCGCTGTTCAAAGTCCGCGCTGTTGTTCGGGATGATGTAGGTGGCGTAAACCCCCGCGAAAGGTTGGTTGAGCGAGTCCTCAAACAGCCCCGAAGAGCGTACCGCCAGCGGGGTTTTCATCACGTCGAGGTAATCGCGCAGCTTCGTTTTGAGTTTCGGCGGAAGGTCGGCCTTAAGGAAGGCCTGCTTGATTTTTTCCGCATTCTTCGTGGTGTAGAGGATTTGGTAGAGGTCGTTATGTTCGAGGAAGCTGTCGTACTCGTCCACCCCGATGACGGTGGTTTTCGGAATGGCCACCGGCAGGTCGGGGATTAGCTTCTGGAGGTTCACGTGGGCAATGAAGTTCGAGAGGAAGGCCAGTCCGCGCCCCTTTCCGCCCATCGAGCCGGCGCCGATGCGGACGACATAGCTGTTGGAATTTACAATATCTTTCCGGAAAGGAATAATCCGCCCCTTCATCTTCTTCCGGATGAACGTTTGCAGCAGGCTCACGATATATTGGCGGTGGCCTTCGAGGGTGCGGGTGTCGTCAACGGCGTGGATCCGCACCTTCTTGGCGATGCTGATTTCGCCGCGCGCCATGAGCCAGGTAGAGAGCATGTGGTTGTTGGCGTGATACACGTACGACTCCACCGGAATAACCGACAGCATGTCGCGGAACTCCTCAATGGTCGAGGCTTTCCCGATGGGCTGTCCCGACGGGTCGCGGAAGATAAAATCGCCGAAGCCCAGCCGGTGTTTGATGAAATGTTGTACTTCGAGCGCCAGCGTGTCAGACGTTTTGTGGATAAATTCGGCCTGCACCTCCGTAGCGCGACGGTGGTTGCCGGCGTCGTGGCTTTGCAGCAGGCAGGGTATTTTCCAGTCAATTTCCTTGACGTAGCGGATGAGGTTAACGCCGGCGTTGGGGTCGGGCGCGCCGTTGTGCGGGTATTCCACGTCGGAAATCACCCCGATGAGGTTTTTGTGGTAGCGGTTGATGATGTTCACCGCGTCTTCGTAGGTGCTCACGAGGATGATTTTCGGCCGCGCGCGCAGTTTCAGGATGGGCGTCAGCTCGTCCGACAGGGTGCGGTCGTTGATGAGTTCCTGTGTTTGCGTCATCACCTCGGTGTAGAGCATCGGCAGGTAGCGCGAGTAGTACTTCACCGAGTCCTCCACCAGCAGCACCACGCGGACGTCGCCCACTTTCGTGTCGGCTTTCAGGTTGATTTTGTCTTCTAAGTATTTTGCCATGGCGAGGAACACCCGCGTGGTGCCGTTCCACATGAAGATGCGCTCCACGCAATGGTTTACGATGTCGGCGTTTTTGTCGAAGTACGTAAGGTCGGCGTTGCTGCTCACCAGCATCATCAGGTGCACGGCCGGGTACTTCTCCTTGATGTGCCGGCAGGTTTCAAGCGGCGTTTCCTTGTCCAACCCCGCCACGATGATGACGATGTCGAAGCGGCGCTTTTTCATCAAGTCCAGCGCCTCTTCCTCGTTGGCGGCGCTGGTGAAGCGGGGCGCGCTGTAAAGGTTAAGCTGGAGGTACTCGCCAATCAGTTTTTCGGAGAACTGGCCTTCGCGTTCAATGGTGTATGCGTCGTAGTAGTTGGCAATAAGCAAAATCTCCTTTACTTTGAAGGGCATCAGCTCCTCAAAGATGTCACGGTCGCTTTTTTGTCGCCGGTACAGTTTGCGCAGGTCGATTTTGTGGGTTGTCACATTCTACAGTCCGCTAAAGTCCACGTTATCGAAGAGGATGGAGGGCGTGCGCCACGAGGCGTCGAGGCGCGGGTCGTTGCCTATTTCCGCGATGCTGCCCCACAGGGTCAGCAGGTTTCCCGTGATGTTCATTTCCGACACAGGTTTTACCACTTTCCCGTTTTCAATCAGGAACCCTTCCACGCCAAACGAGAAATCGCCGGTGGTGCTGTTGCTGTTGCCGCCGTTAAACCCGGTAATCCATATTCCCTTTTTGACGGTCGCCGTCAGTTGGTCGAAATTTTTGTTGCCCAACTCAAACGTCAAGATAGACGGACCGCTGATGGTGGGCGCCATGTCCATTTTTTTGGAGATATACGTGTCGATGAAATACGTTTGTAGCACGCCTTTTTCAATGATCGGACGTTTCATGGTGGCCACGCCTTCGTAGTCGAACCAGCGGGCGCCCATGGCGTGCAGGATGTGCGGGTCGTCGGTCAGCGTGAGCTTGGCGGACGCTATTTGGGTATTCAGCTTGTCTAACAGGAACGAGTTTTTCTGCTGCAACGCGGTGCCGTACGTGGCCGAAATAAGCGGCGACAGGATACGCCGCACGTTCAGGTTGTCGACCAGCATGGCATATTTCCCCGACTTTATTTTCTGCTGTCCAAGCTTGCGTATGGTGCGTTCCAGCGCCTTCTTGCCGATGCCCGACTTTTGCAATTCGTCCCATTGCAGCGCCACGTCGTACCAGTAGGACTCGGGACGCGCGTCGCCTTTTCCTTTCATCGATACCGAAGCGGAAAGGTTGTAGTAGGTCGATTTCGTTTCGCCTTCAAAGCCGTTGCTGTCCACCAGGTAACTGCTGCTTTCGCCGTCGCTGAAGCCGCCTGACACGGAAATAATGCGCGGGTCGGAGCCGTACACTTCTTCCACGGCGGCTTTAGCCAGCGCCAGTTTGTCGTCGGCCGCGATGCTGCTGAATTTCTCATCCACCAAACCAAGGTCGTGTCCGTCGCCTTTGTAGTAGCGCGCCGGGTCGGGCAGTTGCCGCGCCGCGTCTTCCGCCAGGTATCCGGTAGTTTCTATGCCTTTTTTGATGAACTGTTTCAGGTCTTTTTGGTCGATGCGGTTGGTCGAGTAGCTGCCATACCGGTTGTTGACGTGCAACGTAATGCTGAGGCTGTTCTCGGCCGCTTGCTGCAACTTGTCGAGTTGCGTATCGCGGTATTCAAATTCACTGCTCGAGCCGGTGGCTAATGATACCCGGCAAGCTTGGGCGCCGTTCTCCAATGCGTATTGCATGGCCCATTTCGCTAATTCTTTATAATTCATAATGACAAATTTTAAATGTTACGATTCGCCCCCTACCGTTAATTTCTTCACCAGTACCGACGGAAGACCCTGCGCCACAGGAGCGCCCTGGCCGTTTTTGCCGCACGTCCATGCGCTGGTGTCGATTTTGCAGTTGTTGCCCACCATGGTGATGTCGGCAAGCGCTTTCGGCCCGTTGCCGATAATGTTGATGTCCTTGATGGGTTGCGTCAGCTTGCCGTTCTCAATCAGGTAGCCCGATTTCACGAAGAACGTAAAGTCGCCGGCGCCGATTTGCACCTGTCCGTTGGTGAAATTTTCGGCGTAGATGCCGTTCTTCACCGCCGCAATGATGTCCTGCTCTTCCGTGTTGCCGTTTTCCATGTAGGTGATACGCATCCGCGGAATAGGCGCAAAGCGGAACGACTGGCGGCGGCCGTTGCCCGTGGGCGCCACGCCGTAATGCTTGGCGCTGATGCGGTCGTGCAGGTAGCTGGTGAGCACGCCCTTTGTTACGATGTATGTTTTTTGTCCGTCCACGCCTTCGTCGTCCACATTGAGGGAGCCGCGGTCGTGGTCGATGGTGCCGTCGTCCACCACATTGATGTTTTCGTTGCACACCACCTTGCCTAACTTGTCGGAGAAGATGGATACATTTTTCCGGTTGAAGTCGGCCTCGAAAGCGTGGCCTATGGCCTCGTGCAGCAGGATGCCCGACCCGCCGGCCGCCATGACCACCGGCAGTTCCCCGCCCTTGGGTTTCACGGCCTCAAACATGATGGCGGTTTTCTTCACGGCATTTTGCGCGATGCCCTCCACAATATCGTCGGTGAGGAACTCAAAGCCCTTGCGCTGGGCGTATGAGTCGTAAGCGTTTTCGATTTTCCCGTTTTGCTCCATCACGCACGAGGCGCTCAGGATGGCCATGGGGCGGTAATCGGCGCAAAGCACGCCTTCGGAATTGCAAATTAAGACGAACGACGTGGTGTCGTTCAGCGACGCCGACACTTTCGACACGCGGCTGTCGAGGGCGAAAATACGGTCGTTGAGCTTTTGCACGTAAGGCATTTTCGCTTTCACCGAAACGTCTTCCCACGGCGCTATAACCGGATAGTTATTGTCGAATGTTTTCTCGGTGAGGTCAGCCGGGGCGCCGGGCATGTTTCCCGAGGCGATGCGCGAAGCGGTGCGCGCCGCGTTAATCATTTCGTTGAGGTTGATGTTTTCCACGTAGGCGTAGCCGGTTTGGTCGCCCATCACCACCCTGATGCCCACGCCGTAGTCCACATTGGCGTAAGCGCGGTTCACCGCTCCGTCACGAAGCGACAAGTAATTGTCGAAAGAGTGTTCGAAAAACAAATCGGCGTAACCGGCTCCCTTTTCAAGCGCTACGGCCAGTACTTTTTTCAGGTCGCTTTGCGAGACGCCGAAATGGTCGAGCATGGCAGCCAGGCCTTCTTTTGAGCCTGTGCCGCACGATTCAAGGATTTGAGGAAGCAGGGCGGCTCCCATCAGCGCCATTCCTCCTGTTCTAAAAAATTGTCGTCGTTGCATAACACGCGGTTTTTTATTGAGTTTTTATGTGTTAAAAATTTAAACATGCGATTTGACATTTCTACGGTCGGCAATGTAGGCCCATACGCCCAAGCATACGGAAAACACACCAATTGCTATGATAAAATAAATGATTTCCATACTCTAAGAGGTACGTCATGCCTCATAACTCCTGTTAATAAAACACCTCCAATAAGAAGTTTTGCCACATCAAGCAAAAATTTACCTACTTCCTTTTTCATCCTACAAAAGTAGCCGAATATTTTAAGACTTCCAAGCATTTGGGCAGAAAAATTTAGGATTAGCCCTGTTGCGTTTACTTTCGTGCCCCGAAGTACAACCACAAAACTGATATAAAAATAAGTCACTTTTTATAAGAATTTTGCGGAGTGTGAAAAAAAAATGTATATTTGCAACGTCATGGAGCGAAAGGAGCAATCCCTGAAAACTTTGACAAGAACCCGTTAATTCGGTGAAATATGGAGGTTACGACTGACCATATTTGAATGGCATCTCTTTTTGATGCCATTGTTTTTTCACCTTGCCTATTTGTTCATAAATTTTTTTGTAAAATTCTTTTTCACAATATCGTCATAATAAACATCTATCGGTTTCCCACCTAAAAGAACCTTTATCTCCTTTATGTATTTATGCCTGAGATAAAAATCTTTTATTGTATCCGCTACATACCGCGAATCAATATTACCAACCATATTTAAAACCAGTCTGTCTGCCTGTAAAAAACCGGCCTCCAGCCTGTTTTCCAGTGAACTTACCCCATATATTGTTTTCAACTCGTACAAATAAGCCTTACTGCCCTTTACCAGAATAAAGTCAGGACTTTTGCTGCCCGATAACTTCGGTATCATATACACATCATATCCTATGTTATTCAAAGATTTTGCCGCATTGAGGTTATCGTTATATTCGGGATCCGTATCCTTAATCGTTTCAAACTTTTTGGTTACGGTTTGCAACTTTCCATTCGCCCCCTTGCTTATTGTTGCGAAACCACTAAGGGATATAATTTCGTTTAGTATTCTTGCTTTTTCCCTGTTCTCAAGTTTCCCATTGATGACTTCCAATAATTTCGTGGCAATATCTCCCGTAATATCACTATACAGTATATCATTATTTCGCTTTATTTTAGATAGCTCGCTCAACCCTGACTTATTACAAAAAAAGACACTAATGAATGGCGTGGTGGATCGTGTTCGGGACGAGAATAAAAATCACCAATCGATAATCTCGCTAACAGGTGTGTGTTTTATTCACCCCACAAATATAGCCGAATATTTTAAGATTTCCAACACTCCTCTTTTTTTAAATTTTTCTCGCTCGCAATCAATCATTTAAATTTTTTCAAACTAAAAAATTAGTTTAAACTAAAATTTTAGTTTATCTTTGTAAAAAATTAATCATCATGAAAAAGAACATTGAACTGACCAAAGCCGAAAGTGAAGTGATGCACATCCTCTGGAACAAGGGCGAGGCGCTGGTGCAAGACCTCGTTGCCGAGATGCCGAATCCCAAACCGGCATACAATACGGTGTCCACCATTGTGCGTATCCTGGAGCAGAAAGGCGTTGTCGGGCACAGGGCGCACGGCCGCTTCCACCGCTATTATCCCTTGATAGAGAAAGAGAAATATACGCGCAGCTATATGAAAGGTGTGATGCATAATTTCTTCGGGAACTCCGTGCCGGAAATGGTTTCATTCTTTACCCAACAGGAAAACCTCTCGGTGAAAGAAC
>JAIRLC010000026.1 GCA_031259645.1 Prevotellaceae bacterium
TTTGCATGAAATGGCAGAACGGCAGCTTTCCCGGTTAAATACTATTGATGCGGCGAAAGGTTTCAGAAAATTAAACACAGGAAATACCCTAAAAATAGGACCTCAAGTTTCGATACTGCCTTGTCAGACAACCCCAGAAAATCTCAGTTCTTAACTCGCATAGGGCACTACGTCAAGTCCTGTCGTAGCGCCTTGCAGGAACTTATGATACCCTGCGATAGCAATCATGGCCGCATTGTCGGTGGTAAACCGTAATTCGGGAATACAGGCTTTCCATCCCCGCCGTGCGCTCTCGTCCGCCAAACGGCGACGCAGGCCTGAGTTTGCCGACACGCCTCCCGCCACAGCTACTTCACGTATTCCCGTCTGCCCCACCGCTCGAATTAAATTATCAAACAGTATATCAATGACGGTCTGTTGCAGGGATGCGCACAAGTCGGCCCGGTGCGCTTCAATAAAGTCTTTATTCCCGGCAATCCGGTCACGCAGGAAATAAAGGAACGACGTTTTCAGTCCGCTGAAACTGTAATTGAGCCCCCCAACCCGCGGTTTGGCAAATTGAAAGGCGGTGGCATTCCCTTGCGCCGCCAATTGGTCAATAACCGGGCCGCCCGGATAGGGCAAGCCCATCACCTTGGCGCATTTGTCAAAGGCCTCGCCGGCCGCATCATCAATCGTATTGCCGATAATTTCAAAATCGAAATAACTGCGCACCACAATGATTTGTGTGTGTCCGCCCGATACCAGCAAGCAGAGGAATGGAAAAGCGGGATGCGGCAGTTGCTGTTCAGGCACATCAATAAAATGCGACAACACGTGTCCCTGCAAATGATTTACTTCCACCAGCGCCGCACCGGTAGATAACGCCAAACCTTTGGCAAAGGCATTACCCACCAACAGCGAGCCCAGCAATCCGGGGCCGCACGTGAAAGCAATCGCATCAAGCGACTGAGGCAACACACCGGCTAATTTCAACGCTTGGTCAACCACCGGAATGATGTGCTGCTGATGCGCCCGCGAAGCCAGTTCGGGAATCACACCGCCATAATTACGATGCACCTCCTGATTAGCCATGACATTCGACAACAGGCATCCGTTGCGAATAACAGCCGCAGAGGTGTCGTCGCACGACGATTCAATACCCAGTATCGTAATTTCCCTTTTTTGCATTTTTCTCTAAAAGCCCTGCAAACATACAAAAAAAATCTTAACTTTGCGATAAATAAATATGTTGCCATTGCTCATAAAATTAAAAAAGGGAGTAATCATACTATCCCTTGTGGTGCTTGGGTTGCCACTGGCGTCGTATTTTGTCCTGCAAATTCCTGCGGTACAAACCATGGCTGTACACTGGGTCACGGCGAAAATACAAAAACAATTGCCACACGCAACCATATCGGTGGGCACCGTCCATTTTTCTTTTTTTAACAAATTAGTGGTAACCAAAATTTTTGTAAGCGACGCACAGGGTGACACGTTGGTGTATGCGGGACACACAACCATTACGCTGTCGGGATACGACCTGTTAAAAAAAGACATTACCATAGGATCGGTAAATCTTTACAATGGCGTACTCAATGTGGTCACAACGCCAACCGGCACCAACTTTAAAGAAGCGTTCACCAACATTAAACACAGCGACAGCACGGCCACAGATACCTCAAAATTCGCGCCGGACGCCATAAATGTAAGTAGCCTGTCGCTGTCGAACTTTCGTTTTACTTATCGCAACCTGCGCAACCCGGGCAGCCCCAGACCGCCGAACGTGATTAACTTCAAAGACCTTGCCCTGAGCGAAATATTTATCAATATCCACCACATAAGCCTTCACAACGATACGGTTTTCTTTCGTATCAAAGACCTGTCTTTTTTCGAAAAAAGCGGGTATCATATAAAATCGCTTACTTCCGGCAAAGCGTATGTAAGCAAACAAGAAATATTGATACAGGATGTGAAGATTGACGACAGCTATTCGCTCGTCAGGATGAAGTCATACGCCATGACGTTTGATCATTTTCGCGATTTCAACAAATACGTGCAAGAAGTGAAGATGACCGCCGATTTCAGCAATACGATGTTTTCCTTTCACACCATCAATTATCTCGCCCCCAATTTCTATATGGATGACTTCACGCTATCCCTCGATGGTCTTGTGAGCGGCACCGTAGAAGACTTGCGAAGCGCCCGTTTGGAAATAGGCATGCCCGACAAGGCCACACATATCACCACGTCATTCAAAATGGCGGGCTTGCCGGACATCAACGAAACCCGCATTAATATTGACGTAGAGAGCATACATACACACGCCGGGGATTTGGCATATATCCTGAAAAGTTTTATTAAGGATAACTACAGCACAAACACCGACAAAATGATACAAAGCCTCGGCGACATTCACTATCACGGAAGTTTTACAGGGCTGTATAATGATTTTGTAATATACGGAAACTTAAATACATCTTTGGGCGATGCACAACTCGACATGTTATTCCACCCGACCGAAAATAAAAGTTTTACGGTGAAAGGCGAAGTGCGTACGGAAAATTTCCATTTCGGCAAATTGCTTCACCAGAAAATCCTCGGTCATGTGAGTGCATCTGCGCTCGCCACTTTAGTGTTTAACCCGGCATCCGGCGAAGATTTCCGTTTCACACTAAACGGCACCGTACCGGCGTTCACTTTCAACCGCTACCGCTATACCGGCATCACGCTTAATGGCGTACTCAGTAACCGCGATTTCAAAGGCCGGATAAACTGCAACGACCCTAACCTGTCGATGAATTTTGACGGTTATGTGGCTTTTGATAACGACGACGACAGCACTTTTGTGTTCCGGCATAATTATACGGCCAACATATATTACGCCAACCTTTTCCAACTGAATTTTAACAAGCGCGACACGATTTCGGAACTCAAAGCAAACATAACAACCAACTATCAATATACCGGCAATTTCGATACCGGCACCGGGAGAATAGAAATAACCGACATTTTTTATCACGACCCGGTGGGCGTGCATCAACTCGGAACGCTTTCCCTGTTGTCGGCTGCCCAACAAAACACATACAGCACACAATTGCGCGCCAATTTCGCGGATGCTGATTTTCGTGGAAACCGCCCCTTTCTCCAGTTCCTCAAAGATGTTTCCTATGTCGGCTACGACAAGTATTTGCCCTGTTTGAACGACACTGTCATGCCGCACACCGCCCTCAAACCTGATTATGAATTTAAGTTACAAATCAAGAAAGCCAACAGCATTTCCTACTTACTGCATCCCGACTTATTTATTGCGGAACACACGCAACTGCACGTACGATTAACTCCCGACCAGCAACTCACCGCCACATTCGACAGTCCCATGCTTGCTTTAGGCAATGACTGGGCACGAAAGGTCACGATTAATGCGCAAAATTCCAACGAGAGAATGGATATGGCACTGCATATCGGCTCTTCCGAGTTTTTCAACTTACCGGTCAATAATATTTCCGGACAAATCCAATATGCCGACAACAACATTAGCACCACGCTCACCTATGACAATAACAGCAAGCTTTCCAATAAAGGCTCCTTGCATTTTAACACCCTGCTCAGCCATTCGAAACAACGAAAAAAGCCGCTCGTCGGCCTGCAGATTCTCCCTTCCGAAATTATACTCAATGACACCGCGTGGCACATCAAGCCAACCCCCATCACTATTGACAATGACGTGTTGCAGTTTAACCGGTTTCAAATTTCCAACCAACACCAGCAGGTGGTGGTAAACGGCACCATTTCACACCAGCGGTCAGACACCCTGTCGATTCGTTTTAACAACTACGACCTGTCGAACTTCAATGTTTTTACGGCACAGAGCGGTTATAACCTGCGGGGGGAATTATCGGGCGAAGCCATGTTCACCGGTTTATACGACACCCTCATGTTTTTCACACATTTCGATGGAAAAAATCTGATAATTAACAACCATCCGTTAGGCGACCTTACATGGCAAAGCAACTGGGACAATGGGAACAAACTGTTCCGGGTGACGGCCGGAATTAGTGAAAACCATAGAACAAATGTCACGCTGAACGGCATTTACATTCCAAAAACCGATTTCTTAGACGTCGATTTAACCCTTAACCATTTCAAGACGGCACACGTAGAGCCGCTACTACAGAAAGTGCTGACCAATCTTGGCGGGTACCTGTCGGGAAATTTACAGGTGAAAGGTCCGCGAAAAAAACCGGTGCTTTATGGCGCCAATGTAGTGCTCGACAGCCTCAGTCTTACGGTTGATTATTTGAAGACCCATTACCTGCTCACCGTGCCGGTGGAAATTACGCCAACCACCATCAGTATCCGCAATGCGCTGGTGCGCGACGGCGTGAACGGAAAGGGAATACTCAACGGAACACTGCACCATCAGCATTTCAAGAATATAAAATACGACCTTAGCATCCAACCCGAAAATATGTTGTGTTTAAATACTTCCTTAAAAGATAATGAAGCTTTTTACGGCAAAGCGTACGCCACCGGGTTCATACAAATTAAAGGCGACGACGAGCAAACCAAATTCGATATTACGGCCACTACCGACGCCAACACGATAGTTCACATACCGCTCCAAAACAATTACCAAGCCAAGGAGAGCAGCATGCTCAAATTTGTTGAGCCCGAAAAAAACGAAGACAGTGAGTGGTACCCACGTAACACTTCCATTGTAAAACAAGGGCAGAAAATGTCATTCAACATCAACCTTGCGGCGACGCCCAATGCAGAAGTGCAAATCATATTCGACCAAAAGGCCGGCGACATTATACGCGGCCGAGGGAGCGGGAACATTACTTTTAACATTAATTCCGAAACCGACAAGTTCGACCTCTACGGAGATTATTCCATCGAGCAGGGTGATTATTTTTTCACGCTTCAAAATATCATCAGCAAAAAATTTATCATGGAACAGGGCAGTCGCATTGCTTTTAATGGCGACATCAGTAAAACAATGCTTGATATTACAGGCGTATATAAAACAAAAGCCTCGCTGAGTACGCTCATGGAAGACACGTCGTCGGTTGGCCGGGTGCGAAGAAACGTGGATTGCAAGATTCATGTTTCCGGCAACCTGTTCACGCCTGCGTTATCGTATAATGTAGAGATGCAAAACCTTGACCCCAGCATACGGGCGCAAGTGCAAAGCGCGCTGAACACCGAAGAAAAAATGACGCGGCAATTCCTGTCGCTGTTAGCGTTCAACAGTTTTATGCCCGACCAGCAATCGGGTATCAGCAGCGTGAACATCTCGGCCAGCACGTCGGAGCTGCTGTCAAACCAACTGAGCAACATGTTCACGCAACTGAACATCCCGCTCGACGTGGGATTTATGTACAATTTTTCGGAACAGGGGAATAATGTGTTCGACGTGGCCGTATCCACCCAACTGTTCGATAACCGCGTGGCTATTAACGGCACGCTCGGAAACGGAAAGAAAACCACAACGGAGAGCGCTTTCACCGGCGACTTGGATTTGGAATTGAAAATCGACCCGCAGGGACGGTTTCGCGCCAAAGCCTTCACCCACTCGGCCGACCAGTTCACCGACCAATTCGACAATTCGCAACGAAGCGGTGTGGGTTTTATATATCAGGAAGACTTCAACACGTTCAAAGAATTATTTAACCGGTGGTTCGGGAAAAAGAAGAAGAAAAAAGAAGAGAAGGAAGACAAAAAAGTTAGTGAAGAAGAACAGCCATGAAAAGAATAACATTTCTGCTTACCGTATTGCTGTTATCTTTCGCAGCGCATGCGCAAATTATTGTTGGCGCCGCGCAACTTCACAAATATATCCCCTTGCTGCAAGGGAAGCGGGTGGGCGTCACAGCCAATCACACATCGCTTATCGACGATAAACACGTGGCGGATGTGTTGCTGCACCAAGGCGTGAACGTAGTGCGTATTTACGCGCCGGAACACGGATTCCGGGGAAAAGCGGACGCCGGCGCATCACTCTCCTCCACCAAAGACGAAGCCACAGGACTGGATATTGTATCCCTCTACGGAAAAAACTACAAGCCCACACCTGAGCAGTTACAAGGCATTGATTGCATGGTGTTCGACATGCAAGATGTGGGATTGCGTTTCTTCACTTATCTTTCGACCTTGCACTACGTCATGGAAGCCTGCGCCGAACAAGGCGTCCCGGTGATTGTGCTCGACCGTCCAAACCCAAACGGATACTATGTGGATGGCCCGCTGTTGGAGCCGGAACACCGCTCCTTCGTGGGCATGCACCCTATTCCCGTAGTGCACGGAATGACGCTGGGCGAACTGGCCGGAATGATTAACGGCGAACGATGGCTGAAAAGCGGCGTGCAATGCGGCCTCACGGTGATACCCTGCGATGGTTATACCCACCGTAGCCACTACGAACTTCCGGTAAAACCTTCGCCCAACCTGCCGAACATGCAGGCGGTATATTTATATGCGTCGTTGTGTTTTTTCGAAGGCACGGCCGTAAGCCTTGGGCGCGGCACTCC
>JAIRLC010000067.1 GCA_031259645.1 Prevotellaceae bacterium
AGATAATAGACAAGACTAATGTGACTAATTTTTTAATGTGCCAATGTGATTAATTATAAATGTAATTTAAATTGTTCATTATTCATTGTTAATTGTTCATTGATAAGGGTTGCTGGTGAGTAGTTCTTCTTTCTTTCTATATCATCTGTTGCAAGCCGGCGGCCCTTTTCTTTAATGGTTAGTGAAAAACAGGTAAAGTAGCTGCTTCGCAGCGGTAAAAGCCGCTATGCGGCAGATAAAAAGGATAAAACAGTTCTTAACTCTTAATTGTTCATTGTCATTAGTTCTTTGCGATGGGCATCCCGTGAGGGATACACGTTCGGTAGAAACGACGTTCCCATCATGCAAATGGCATCCTGTAGGGATGCGACCCTTGTGGCATTACCCGTTAATTTGTACGCATACCTGACGGCATGCGCAGGTTAATTTTCCTCATTTTTCTACCGAGCGGAAATCCCTAACGGGATTTTTGCCTGCATCACATTGTTAATTGTAATTTTTTAATTCTTAATTGCAAAAATATGAAAACAACAAAAACAAAACAATTTTTATTTTTAGCAGCATTTTGCTATATGGCCGCCTCTGTTGCGGCGCAGACGGTGGATGTGACGCTGCAATGCGGACAAACTTACACGATAAACAGTACGGCGCCGGCAACGGCTGCCGACGGATTAACTTACCGTTGGTTGGAAAACGGAAGTACGGTAACCGGAACAGCGGCAAGCTACACGGTGCCGGCCACGAAACATGCGGGAACTTACACGTATATCCGACAAGCCAAAACGGAAGATTGTTCTGATTGGCAAAATTCCAATGCATTTACGGTGGCGGTTGTAAATCCTAACGACGGTACTTGTATTGCTGGTATCACATGGGCCAAATACAATGTAGATGTGCCGGGTAGTTTCACCACCTCGCCGGAAGATTTAGGAATGCTATATAAATGGGACAGTTTAAAGTATATGTCGCCCACCGAAACGGAAATACCATGGGATCTTCATGTAAGTCCCAATGATACGTGGTCCGCTGATCAGGACCCGTGCCCTAACGGTTGGCATGTGCCAACAGCACAAGAGTGGCGCGCGCTAATGATTAACACACCCGGGTACGTGCCATGGAATCAATTCTACGTGCTTCGAGTGCCATTCCCCTCAAAGGCTTATGACGGTGGCGCTATGGGCCCAGGATGTGGTACCGACGGCATCAATGATCCAAACACCATAGTTACGTTCCCTATCCTAAACGTGCCATTTGTTGAGAATCTTCTAGTCAATAACTACTGGATTTCTGGTTATTTGAACTGCAATTGGGCTTTCTCGATGCCACCCGATTGGAACCGACGCTCAATGTGGCTTAGAAATCTTAACTCAGACGGTGGGGCAGTAAATGTCGCAGCGGGGTATCATGGTGCGCTTATCAGATGCGTCAAGTAAACTACCTGCTCGTCGGTATTGTGATTGAGCGTGCTTCATGCATGTTTGCCGCTGCATGCTTTGCGGGGAATGGGGCTGAGAAACAAATGAACAATGAAATTTCGGAGAAAGGAGAAAGGTTTTAATGTGCCAATGTGACTAATTTAAAAATGTCTAATATCTAACATCTAATTGTCTATAGTCTGTTCACACAATAAATAAATTGGATTGGAAAGCGTTTCTTCTGCAAATCCTGTGTCTTCCTTAAAAAAAGGCAATCTTGCAGGGCTGAAACGGAAACTGGCTGTTCAAAAATATTTTGAATGGCCTTTTTTCATTCCGGAATGATTAAATCGGAAAACCGTAATTTTCCCCGGTGTGTAAAAAATTTCCACACGATACTTTTCTCATATATTCCATTAACTGGCGCACCGGTATTGGATGTAACTGCCAACTGCCGGCGGTTTTTCCAAAAATGAAAGTGGGCGCGAAATACTGCTGCAAAAAAAGAACCTTTCCCTCTCAATAAATAAACCACCGCCGACAAGCCGTCGAGCGCCATACGCGTCAATAAGATTGTTTTTCGCTTTTCCGCCGGCAGGTTTTTATACAACAGGTAAAGATTATTACGATGGTTGAGGTAAATTTTTTGCGGATTATTATTCGGCAACGTGCCTCCGCCCACATGAAAAACCACCGATTGCGGCTCACACATTATTTTATATCCTTCCGCTTGCATCCGCCAACAAAGGTCGATTTCCTCCATATGCGCAAAAAATAATGCATCAAATCCTTCCAAACGGTGATACAACGCGGCACGCACCATCATGCAGGCGCCCGTAGCCCAGAACACCGCACGCTTTTCGTTATATTGCCCCGCATCAGGCTCTATGTGGCTCAAGATACGCCCGCGACAAAACGGATAACCGTACTTGTCGATAAAACCGCCGGCAGCGCCCGCATACTCAAAAAAACCGGGCGACGCACACGCACACACTTTCGGCATGCAAGCCCCAATGCCAGTGTCCTGTTCCATCAAGGCGAACAAAGGTTGCAACCAGTTTTCCGTAACCTCCACATCCGAATTAAGCAGCACATAATAATCGGCATTTACTTGCTGCAAGCCCCGGTTATAGCCGCCGGTAAACCCGTAATTTTTATCGAGGCAAATTAAAGTGATAGAAGGAAAGTGTGCGCGGAGAAAATCAATAGAGCCGTCGGTGGAGCCGTTATCAATTACCATAAACGAAACATCCGGCCACGAAGTATGCACCAACATCTGCGGAAGGAAACGCTCAAGAAAATGTTTTCCGTTCCAGTTTAATATCGCAACAGCAATCGTAGCCATTATTTTTTTATCATTAAAAAACAAAATTAACGTTTTTTTTATATCTTTGCAAGAATAATTTATTGACATCATGCGTTTACTAAATATCATCAACTGCGAACGGGGATATAGGGCCGGGCAGACAGCGCCGGGCGAAATACACTATATACCCCACGACGGTTGTTGCAAGTTAAATATTTACAACTGGCTTCGCGATATTCCCGAAGACCGCGCCTACCAAATTTTTGAAGTACGTTTTAAAAATACGCACAAAGGTTTTTTTTACAACACAAACAACTTGCCCCTGGCCAAAGACGACATTGTGGCGGTGGAAGCGAGCAGTGGTCACGACATAGGCATCATAAGCGCTGCGGGGCCTATCGTATTGTTGCAGATGAAACGCCAGAATATAACGGCCAACGTGTCGGACTTGAGAAAAATCTATCGCAAGGCCAAGCCGGCCGATATTGAAAAATGGCAAGAAGCCATTGCGCGCGAACACCGGGTGATGATTAAAACACGGCAGATTGCCGCACAGTTTAAGCTCAACATGAAAGTGGGCGATGTGGAATTTCAAGGCGACGGCACCAAGGCGATTTTTTATTATATTGCCGACGACCGCGTCGATTTCCGCGAACTCATTAAGGCATTAGCCGACGAGTTCCACATACGCATAGAGATGAAGCAAATCGGCGCACGGCAGGAAGCCGGGCTCATTGGCGGCATTGGCGTATGCGGCCGGGCATTGTGTTGTGCACAGTGGGTGTCTGATTTCATATCGGTGAACACTTCGGCGGCGCGGATACAGGAACTCTCGCTGAATCCTCAAAAATTAGCCGGCCAATGTGGCAAACTGAAATGTTGCCTGAATCACGAGGCCGCCACTTATGCCGAAGCGCAAAAAAACTTTCCACAAGTGAAAAATCCGTTAGATACGGTAGAAGGGCCAGCCTATCTGGTAAAAAATGATGTGCTGAAAGGAATCATGTGGTTTACTTTTGATCCGCGTAATCCGGTAAACCAAATTGCCGTACCGGTAGCCCGCGTAAAACAAATTATTGAATTAAACCGGAAAGGAGAAAAAGCCGAATTTCTCGTAGAAAATAATCATACTCCTTCGGCAATGCCCGATTTTATAAGCTCGGCAGGTGAAGACAGCATCACCCGTTTCGACCGGTCGAAAAAACGACACAACCATAAACACAACGAGCAAGGTCGAGCAAAGGAAGAAAAGAAGAAACCACAAACGGTAACGGGACAAGGACAAAATCCACGAAAAGAACAGCGCGCCCAATCATCAAAAAATAACGAAAAAAGACACAAGCGCTGGAAACATTCATCGCCGAATAATAACAGAACCAACCCTCCAAAAAATGAAAAGTAACAATAAAGTTTATTCTCTTTATTTGCTATTTGCGATTGGATATTTACTCACAGCGTGTACGACCTCTGCAACGTTTGAAAAAATTGTTAAACTCAATAACGACCGATGGCTGAAAGATAGCACCATCAATATTACCCTACCGGTAACCGATACATTGGGCGTTTATGCCATTATCATTGATTTGCGTAACAACAATGATTATCCCTTCCGCAACATTCATCTTTTCGTCGATGTGGTATCGCCAACCGGCATAACCGTATGCGATA
>JAIRLC010000087.1 GCA_031259645.1 Prevotellaceae bacterium
TGTGTGGCTGTGTGCCGCTTCAACGCCGCGCAACCGGTGTGGAACAATTCGTCGGACATTATGAACAAAAAAATTGCGGAATACGTGCAGGCGATTTTGAACGGCAAGCCGCATTTCCATGTCAGTTTTATTATGGACGTGTCGCCCAACTGCGACTGTTGGGGAAGCAACGACGTGCCGCTGGTGCCCAATATCGGCTTCGCCGCCTCGTTCGACCCGGTGGCACTCGACAAGGCCTGTGTAGACCTCGTGCAAGCCGCTCCGGCCACAGTGGGCTCGGAAATCAACAGGGACGGTAATCATTCGCTGGCAGGCGAAGATAAATTCCGCCACATGCATCCGAACACCGACTGGCGCACCGGCTTGGAGCACGCTGAAAAATTAGGAGTAGGAACAATGGATTATGATTTGATAACCGTATGAAATACGTAGCAACAACAGGTTTTTTCGACGGTGTACATAAGGGGCACCGTGCAGTATTGGAAAAAGTGATACACGAAGCGCAAGCGCAGGGAAAGGAAAGCATGGTGGTTACCTTCTGGCCGCATCCCCGCACAGTGCTTGGGCAAGACGCAGAGAAACTCAGGCTGCTTAATTCGGTGGAAGAAAAGAAGCGGTTGCTGCTTGGGCTGGGCATCCAGCATATAGAAATTATTCCTTTCAGTCACGAGTTGGCCGCCATGACTACCGGCGAATTTTTTGACCGCTACCTGAAACAGGAATTGAATGTAAATCATCTGGTGATTGGTCATGACCACCGGTTGGGCAACCGCGCGCTTGACGATTTCGAAGCAATGAAAAAACTGGGCGCGCCGTTAGGCATTACCATAGAGCGGGTTGAAGCGGTGGCGTATTCTTCTTTCTTCGGACAGGGTACGTCTGTTTTCGTGCCGAAAAATAACACGGTAAGCTCCACAAAAATACGCGAAGCGCTCAAGGGCGGCGATGTGAAAACAGCCAACGACTGTTTGGGTTATCACTACGGATTGCAAGGCGTAGTGGTGGAAGGCAATAAAATGGGACGGCAACTGGGCTTCCCTACGGCCAACATGCAACTTTACGAGCCGTTGAAACAGCTCCCTGCCGACGGCGTGTATGCGGTGCTGGTCACCGTGGCGCGACGCGAATATTGCGGCGTGATGAATGTGGGCCTACGGCCAACGTTGAAAACTACACCTGTTCGTGTGATTGAAACGCACATCTTCAATTTCGATGAAGACATTTACGGCCAACCGATTGAAGTGCGGCTTGTACAGCGTATCCGTGAGGAACGGCGCTTCAATTCCTTAGATGACCTGAAACAGCAAATAGCGAAAGATAAAGAAAATAGCGCTCATCTCTTTAAAACGTTAAACCCCGAACAAACGCCCTGATGACCGACAAAGCACTCGTACAATTGTTCCACGAAGGCAGTAATCCGCATTACGCCTTCAACCTCATTGTACAGAAGTACCGCGAGCGGTTGTACTGGCACGTGCGCAAAATCGTTATTTCACATGACGACGCCGACGATGTGCTGCAAAATACGTTCATTAAAGTGTGGTCGTCGCTTGCCGATTTCAGGGGCGATTCCCAACTCTTCACATGGTTGTACCGTATTGCCACCAACGAGGCCTTGTCGTTCCTGAAAAGTAAACGGACGAAATTTTTCCTGCCCTTGGGCGACGTGGAAAACCAATTGAAAAATAAATTTGAAGACGATCCATATTTCAATGGTAACGAACTGCAAAAAAAGTTGCAGCAGGCCATCTTAAAGCTTCCTAAAAAACAGCGTATTGTATTTAACATGCGTTATTTCGACGAGATGAAGTACGAAGACATGTCGGAAATATTGGGCACTTCGGTAGGTGCGCTCAAAGCGTCCTACCATCATGCGGTAAAAAAAATTGAAGAACTGATGGACAGATAAATTAAACCTTTTTAAAAAGAAAATGTCAAACATAAAAATATGGCAGTGAAAAAAAAGTTTATGCTAACCGACGATCTTAAAAGGAACGTCTTTAATGTGCCGGAAGGATATTTTGAAACCTTACAAGACCGGCTTGTTGAACGGGTATTGGACGCCGAGCCGCAACAACAGCTTTCATGGTTTCAGGCGTTGCGTCCGCAGTTGGCTTTTGCCGCAGCTTTTGTGGCGCTGGTGGGAGTCGGTTACGGCGGAATGGTTTTACTTGACCATCTCAGTGCCGTCAGTGATCCCGTTGATCCGGTATCGCTGGATGATTTTTACGCGTCGGCTATTGGGACGTATAACCTTGATGAACAAGCCGTATTACGTGTGATTGACGAAGAAAAAATAGATCACTCGGTAAACACGGAAGATATTATTGATTACTTGGCTTCAACTCACGTGAGCTTGACCGATATAGCCTCTTTAGAATAAATACGACTATGAAAGTGTTAAAACTTATAGTTGCAGCATCATTATTAATGGCTGCACTGCCGCTTTCGGCACAAATGGGAAATTTCCGCGTAGATACTACCCGGACAGTCATCCGCGATACCCGGGGCAATGTGGTGGGCGAAGGATTTGAAGTCCGCATGGAAGGCTCTTTTGAATCGCGTCACGACAGGCTGAAAAGTCAAAAGGTGGCGTACTTCTCCAATAATATCGACTTGACTTCCCGCGAGGCGGAAAAATTTTGGCCGGTTTATAACGAGTACAACAACCAGCGCGAAGCCGTTTCGCAAGAGCGTAATAAAATCCTGCGCCAGCTCTCCGGCTTTGAAAACATGGGAAACGACAAGGAGGTGAAAGCCCTGCTCGACAGTTATGCCGCCAGCTTTACAAAAGAAGCGGAATTATTCCGGCAGTACCACCAAAAATTTTCAGAGATATTACCGCCTAAGAAAGTCGTACGCCTCTACATTACCGAAGAACAATTCAAACAAATGTTGTTGCGCAGCATCCGCTATCAATAAAAATACCTTAAAACAGCTTCCCCAACTGATAAATCAGGAAGCTCAGCAGCCACGCCACGCCGGTGTTGTAGCCCATGGAGAACACCGCCCACTTCCACCCGCCTTCCTTGCGGATAGCGGCAATTACGGCGATGCAAGGGAAGTAAATCAACACAAAAATCATAAAGGAGTACGCCGTTAGCGGCGTAAACACTTTCTCGCCGGCCTTTTTTCCTGAAACGTATTCCTGCTGCTGTATTTTTTCCCTGAGCCCGGCTGAGTTTTCATCCGCGTCTCCGCCGGCCTGATAAAGGATACCCATCGAACTCACGACAATCTCCTTCGCCGCCATGCCGGTGAGAATACTGACGCCCATCTTCCAGTCGAACCCTAACGGCTGCACCGCCGGCTCGATGAACTTACCCAATTGGCCAAGGCACGACGCGGCTTGCAGGTCGGCTTTCTTTTGCAGTTCCAGTTCGCCGGCCTGCGTTTGTTTTTCGGTTTCGGACAATCGTTCGTCGCCGGCAAGCTGTGCGATACGCGCGTCGTAGCGCTGTTGCAATTCCATGTTGCGCGGGTAGTAGTTCAGCACCCAAATTAAAATGGAAGCGCCTAATATCACCCTGCCCATCTTTTGAATATACTGCACAGCCTTGTTCCACATGTGCCGGAGCGTGTTTTTCACCGTAGGCACGCGATAAGGCGGCAACTCCATCACAAACGGCGCTTCCTCCTTTGAAAACACCGTTTTCTTCAACAGTATGGCCGATAACGCCGCCAGCAGAATACCTGTAAAATATATCGACAGCAGCACCAAACCTTGATGCTTCGGGAAAAATATGCCGATAAACAATATGTACACCGGCAAACGCGCACTGCACGACATAAAGGGCGTAATCAGCATCGTGAGCAGGCGGTCTTTCCGGCTTTCGAGGGTGCGCGTGGCCATCACCGCCGGCACGTTGCAGCCGAAGCCCATGAGCAGCGGAATAAACGACTTCCCGTGCAGCCCGATTTTATGCATGAGCTTATCCATGATGAACGCGGCGCGCGCCATGTAGCCCGAATCCTCCATGAGGGAAATGAAAAAGAACAGGATTAGAATATTGGGCAGGAAGATGAGCACGCCGCCAATACCGCCCAACACACCGTCGAGCAGCAAGTCGCGCAGCGAGCCGGCGGGAAAAGCGTTCCGGCAGGCGTTCGACAGCCAGCCTGTGGCCTGTTCAAGCCACGCCATGGGATATTCGCCCAGCGTAAACGTGCCCTGAAACATTATCCACAGGAAGAGAAGCAGGATAGGAATACCCAAATACTTGTGTGTAATAATCGTGTCGATAGCGGTGGAAAGCTTTTGCTTTTCCTGCTTTCCGCGCGTCAGCGTTTCCTCCAGCGCCCCTGTGATAAAGCCATATTTGGCGTCGGCGAGGATGGTGTCAATCGTGTCGTCGTATTTCTTTTCGAGTTTTTTCACCTCCGCATCCACTGTGCTGCAAATGGCGCCGGCATTGGGCAGTGTATTAATCCACCGCTGTACGGCCTTTTCGTTTTCCAGCAATTTTATAGAAAGAAAGCGGGTAGAAAAGCGGTTTTTCAATTCCTCATTCTTCCGCAGCTCGCCCTGCACCTGCCGTATGGCCTGCTCCAAATCCTCGCCGTAATTGATGTGCACGTGCCGCACCACCGGGTCGTTATCCTCAAACACCGCAATCACCTCGTCGAACAATTCCCGGATGCCGCGCCCCTTCTTCGCCACCACCGGCACCATGGGCACGCCAATCATTTTCGAAAGCTCGGCATACGCAAACACCGCGCCCGACGCTTCGAGTTCGTCATACATATTCAGCGCCACCACCACGCGAATATCCGCGTCAATCAACTGGGTGGTGAGGAACAGGTTCCGGTCGAGGTTTGACGCGTCGAGCACGTTAATCACCACGTCGGGCATGGCGTCCATCAGATGTTGCTGCACATACAATTCTTCGGGGGTGTAGCCCGAAATGGAATACGTGCCCGGCAAATCGGTGATGTTGATGATGTAGCCCCGATGCTTGAACAGCCCTGTTTTAAGGTCAACCGTAACGCCGGCATAATTGCCCACACGCTCGTGCGCGCCCGACGCCGTATTGAACAACGTGGTTTTTCCGCTGTTGGGATTGCCCACCAGCGCCACATTGATGGTCTTCGATTTCTCCTGAATAATGGTTTGCGTCGCTTCATTGTCGGTGAACGTGCCGTTAAACGCCGCGGCGCCCACGCCGTTCGGCTCCTCCACCGGAATGACTTCCACCAGCCGCGCCTCGCTCCGGCGCAACGACACATGATACCCCAATATGGCATATTCGATAGGGTCTTGCAGCGGAGCGTTCTTGATGACCTTAACGGTTTTCCCTTTCACAAACCCTATTTCGATAATGCGTTTGCGAAAGCCTCCGTGCCCCAGCACTTTTGTGACTACACAAAGCGCTCCCGTTTTTACATCAGACAAAAACATGTATTAGTGATTAGTGATTAATGGTTAGTGATTAATGGTTAATTCATACATACTTCATACCTCTCTTAGTTCTTAGTTCTTAGTTAAGGCTACAAAGGTAGAAAATTAACGCAAACCTGCCAATCATTATTTCTTATGACATCCCTTCCGGAAAATACCTACACTTAGGTAAGAGATTTAAAGATTTAAAAATTCAAAGATTTAATTATGGGAAAAATTACTACCTTTGTGAACATACCTCTTATATTGGCTGTATGACTTTAACCGAATTAGTGGAACAAATCAAGGCGAAACAGAGCTTCCTCTGTGTGGGATTAGACAGCGATTTGCAAAAAATCCCCGCGCACCTGCATCGCGAGAAAGAGCCGTTGTTTGCGTTCAACAAAGCTATCATCGACGCTACAGCGGCCTGCGCCGTGGCCTACAAGCCCAACACAGCGTTCTACGAAGCGGCGGGCGAAGCCGGCTGGACGCAACTGCGCAAAACAGCGGACTACATCCGGACGCACTACCCACGCATGTTCCTGATTGCCGACGCCAAACGCGGCGACATCGGCAACACGTCGAACGGCTACGCAAAGGCCTTTTTCAGCGCAATGGACATGGACGCCGTAACGCTGTCGCCCTACATGGGACGCGACACAGTGCAGCCCTTTCTGGAATACGCCGGGAAGTGGGTCATCCTGCTGGCGCTTACGTCGAACACGTCGGCCGCCGACTTTGAGCTGATGGAAGAAGCCGGCACCGGAAAAAAATTGTACGAGAAAGTCATTGAAACGTCGAAAGCATGGGGCAGCGAAGCCAACATGATGTATGTGGCAGGCGCTACGAAAGCCGCCATGCTGCAAGGCATCCGCAAGATTATCCCCAACCATTTCCTGCTGGTGCCCGGCATAGGCGCACAGGGCGGAAGCCTCGCCGGCGTTATGCAATACGGCATGAACAAAAACGGCGGACTGCTGGTGAACGCATCGCGCACCATCATCTACGCCTCTTCCGGCAAAGACTTTGCGACGGCCGCCGGCGAAGAAGCAAGAAAAATACAGCAAGAGATGGAAAGCGGGCTGTCGGAACTAAGAACTAAGAGTTAAGAGTTATGTCTTTTTAATTAGTCACATTAGCACATTAGTCACATTAGCACATTAAACAGTGTATAAAAATTTATCTTCCTATATTGAAGAACTGGCGCGGCACAACGAGGTGGTGCGCATCGGGGAATTTGTTGACCCGGTGTTGGAAATGGCGGAAATTGCCGACCGCATGGCGAAAAGTCCCGGCGGCGGAAAGGCGCTACTGTTTGAAAATACCGGTACGGCGTTTCCGGTAGCCATGAACCTGATGGGCTCGGAACAGCGGATGTGCCGGGCGCTGGGCATAAAAAACTACGGAGCGCTCACCGCGCGCATCAACGGATTATTTGCGTCGGCGCTGCTGCCGAAACAAAACCTGTGGGACAAGCTGAAACTGCTGCCCCTGTTGAAACAGGCCGCACAGTGGTTCCCCACTGTGTCGGACAGGCGCGGCGCCTGTCAAGAAGTCGTCATGGAAAGACCCGACCTCACGCAACTGCCCATCCTGAAATGCTGGCCGCACGACGGCGGGCGCTTCATCACGCTGCCCATGGTGCACACCAAAGACCCGCTCACCGGCCTGCGAAACGTGGGTATGTACCGCATGCAACTGTTTTCGGAAACCACCACCGGCATGCACTGGCACCTGCACAAGACCGGCGCAAAACATTTTCGCACATACGTCCGGTCTGCGCAGCAAGGCGTGTTTCCGGTGGCCGTAGCGCTGGGCGGCGACCCGGTGTACAGCTTCTGCGCCGCCGCGCCCATGCCCGAAAACATGGACGAGTACCTGCTGGCCG
>JAIRLC010000171.1 GCA_031259645.1 Prevotellaceae bacterium
TCACAAATATACATTGCAACACACAAAAAGTAATTAAGAAATTAAGTGATTAAGAAATTAAGAAAAATCATTCTTAATTATTAATTGTTAATTCTTAATTGAATGAAGTAGCGCGAGCCCGTAGAACAATTTATTTTTTAAAGTGGTCCTGAGAAACCAATATCCGTAAATAAATTAGGCCCACACCTATTTTTCTTTCCAACAATAAATAAAATGGATTATAAAAAAAAGGGAAATGTGGGCGCTAACTTTATTCCTCCACGAATATTAAGAAATCTCTCAGGTTTCTTTAAACGAGTACTAAAAAGCGAGCGCCAACAAGTAATAAAAAGAACGACATCTCAATTCACGGGGCAAATATACACACAATTTTCAAAAATCCAACACTTCGGATGTTAAAATATGTTATAACCCTACAAAAAGTTAAACAAACGGCTCCAACGGATATTCTTGGGGAAACGTTTGTTTTTGTCGAGCGACAGCCAAATCATGGCCGGCGTGCCCACAACGTGGTCTTCGGGTACAAAGCCCCAGTAGCGCGAATCCAACGAATTGTGGCGGTTATCGCCCATCATGAAATAGTAGTCCATCTGAAATGTATAGCTTGCCGTCGCCACCCCATTGATGTAAATGGTGCTATCGGCTACTTTTAGCTCATTATGTTCATACACGGCAATGATTCGCTCATAAAGCGGGAGATTATCCAATGTTAAATCCACCGTAGCGCCTTTTTCCGGCACCCACAGCGGCCCCAGGTTATCGCGTGTCCAGGCATAGTGCATAGAGAATGGGAAGATGGACACCGGATAATCGGGGTAATCGGGCGGATAAATATCGTTATTTTGCAGCACATCCGCCACATTGGGCAAGGCCTTTATCTGCGCCACATTTTCATCGGAAAGGAACAAATGGGTATAGCCCGGCAAACGGCTGTCGAAGACCGCTTCTTCAACCGGAACTTTCATTTTTTCCAAAATCAGCGGGTTAATTTGAGTGCCATTGGTTTTTACCACGTAAGAATATTGTATACCCTCGTGTTGTTTTTCCTGTTGGCCGTTCAACCACACCCTGCCGTCGCGCACTTCAAGCATATCGCCCGAAACAGCCACGCAGCGCTTCACATAATTGTCCTTTTTATCTACAGGCCGCGCAATGAGCGGACCGTAAAGGCCAATCGTGCGACTGCGCCCGTTAAGCCGCACATGGGTATAATAATCCTGTGTGGGCGCTTTCGACATCACCGTATCGCCATGCGGGAAACTGAACACCACAATATCGCCGGATTTCACCTTGCCCCGGCCGGCCATACGCCGGTAATCCCACTTCACCCATTCCACATACGAAGGAATGTTCAGCACGGGAATGGCATTATGAATAAGCGGCAGCGAAAGCGGTGTAGAGGGAATACGCGGGCCATAATACGACTTGCTGACAAATAAATAATCACCGGTCATCAAACTCCGCTCCATCGACGAGGTGGGAATCACGTATGCTTCGAAAAAATACATACGGATAAACGTAGCGGCAATCAATGCGAAAATAAGCGCATCGAGCCAATCAAGCCACATATTGCGCTTTTCACCTTCCTTATATGTTTTTTTCCAAAACGCCCATTTTACTTTTTTAGTGACATAAAGGTCAAATATAATCACAAGGCCTGCCAGCCACCAATAATTACCGAGCCATATTACCCACAACAAATAACACAAGGCTACCACGCCGAATTTAAACTTTTTATTGCCGATAGCCCGCCGTATTTTTTCCATACTAAAAATTTATAATTGAACAAACAAAGATAATAGAAATATTTTGTTTAAGTGAAAGATTTATATTAAATTTGTAATTTACGGTTAAATCAACGAAGTATGAGTCGCATTATCCCAGGTTCAGAATTAATCATCAATCCCGACGGGTCGATATTCCATCTCCATATAAAGCCAGAGCAGTTGGCCGATACGGTGATTTTAGTGGGCGATCCGGGGCGCGTAAAAACGGTGTCGGATTATTTCGACCGTGTAGAACATCGCACGCAAAACCGCGAATTTGTCGGCTGTACCGGGAGTTACAAAGGAAAGCGGCTCACGGTATTATCTACAGGCATCGGCACCGATAACATCGACATTGTAGTCACCGAACTGGATGCGTTGGTCAATGTTGATTTTGCTACCCGCCAAGTGAAACCCGAACATCACACCTTAAACCTTATCCGCATCGGGACGTCCGGCTCGATGCAGGACGACGTCACCATCGGCACATCGGTGCTGTCGGCTATTTCCATCGGGTTTGACGGATTGCTGAATTTTTATGCCGGTCGCGACGAAGTATGTCTGCTCGACTACGAAGCGGCATTTACAACCCACATGCAGTGGAAGAAGCAGCTCCCGGCGCCGTATTTCGTGGCAGCTTCCGAGAAACTAATTCGCTTCTTCTCCGGCATTACGGTGGAAGGAATGACGATTTCCGCACCGGGTTTCTACGGGCCACAAGGCCGTGTAGTCCGCCTGCCGCTTGCCGACCCGCAGGTTAACGAAAAAATCAACACGTTCAGATACCAGCACAAAGCCATTACCAATTACGAAATGGAGAGTTCGGCATTAGCCGGCCTTTCACGGCTGCTCGGTCATGAAGCGGTGACCATCTGTTACATTATTGCCGACCGCATTCACCAAACGGCCAATGCGGAATACAAAAATACCGCCACACATTCCATTGCGGATATGATTGAGAAAGTTCTGGATAAACTACCGGCGTTGTAAGCCGGTTAAAGCCTCACGTCTGCCAATTGGTTGCCGAATTTATGTAATGCGGTTTCAATTTTCTTCGTTTGGCGTTCCGAGATATAGGTGGCGCCCCGCTTGTATTGCCGCATAAGTGTGCTGTTCATTCCTATTGCTTGTGCAAATTTCGACACATTGATCCAATCGTAATAGTTGAAGAACGACGCGAGGTCGTATTTATATTCAAACTCTATGTTTTTTAATTCATCGGGAATAGCCCTTCCATTCTCCGTATAGGAAAGCATCATTTCCTCTACAGAATTTTCAAAATCTGCCTTTGCTTCCGCCACTGTTTCCCCATCCCCAATAATCGTATGGTTAATATCTGGAGTAAAAATGCCAAATGTACCGTCTTTTCCCATTTCAATAAGTGCAGTTGTTTTCATA
>JAIRLC010000098.1 GCA_031259645.1 Prevotellaceae bacterium
GTGTCCGAAACTGCAAGCGCATAAACCTGCGGTTTATGGTTTATACCCCGTGGCTATGCTTTAAACTTATGTAATAAAATTTAGTCAAATCTACTGTCATTATTAGCTACATTGACGTACCGGGATAGCGCCGGTAATAATTTTTTTTGTTTAAAACAGCATTTTTTTTTGCGCAATTCGGTTTTATTTAGTTACTTTGTAAAATTACTTTATATAGAAATTAGGGATAAAGTGCATGACTATTTGGTATAAAATACTTTCGGCAATAGCCATAATGGGATTTGCCAATAATATTCAAGCACAACAAGACGCTCAATTTAATTTATGGTTTATGAACCCAACCTTTATAAATCCGGGGTATTCAGGAAATACGCAAGAAGGAATGTTCTGCGCTTCCGGATATAACCGGTTGGAATTACGAGGTTTTGATGAAGCGCCCGTTTCTACCGTTATAAATGTACATGGACCGGTTAATGTATTTGGAATACCCAGCGGTATCAGCGTTACATTACAAAATGAGCTGGCTGGTTTCCTGCGCGCACCGGGATTAAATTTCGGCTATGCTTACCGCCGGGCATTGGGCGCCGGACAGATAGGAGTAGGTATTTCATTGGGGATTATCGGCAGTTGGTACGCTAACAATACTTGGAAACTGCCCGACGGAGGAACCGACCCGGTGGCGCCAAGCCAGGAAAATGCAGGCATCGCTTTCGATTTGGGAACAGGAGCGTATTATTCCGATTCCCGCTGGTCAGGCGGACTGTCATTCACACATCTTACCAGCCCTAAACTGGGCATTGATAATAATGCACGCTACCGTCCGACACTGTATGTTATGGGCGGGTTTACATTTTTTGCGGACAGCACCGCATGGACGGTAACGCCCATGTTGATGGTTGTGTCCGATTTTACGCAAACAAGTTACAACATAGCTTGCAATGCGATGTATAATAAAAAATATTGGGTGGGTATCAGCTACCGTTGGGGGCAAACCATCACGGCAATGGCTGGGCTGGAAGTTTTCAGCGGGCTGAATGTTGCCTATGCTTACGAATATGCTATATCCCGGCTAAGCCGTTTCAGCAGCGGCACGCATGAGTTGATGTTAAGTTATTCGTTTGCGGTAAAGGCAGTGCGCGGTTCACAACGGTACAAAAGTATAAGATATTTGTAAAAAATTAAAAATACACTGAAACAATATGAATAAATCGCTCTACTTAACTGTGGTTATTGTATTCGCTCTTTGCCTCTACGGGTGTATGGGGTCTAATTACGGTTACACAGGCGAATTGTCGCGAGGAACAAAGGGAAAATCTACGGCAACGTCGGAAATACCACCCAATGGAATGATATATATTCCTTCCGGGCATGTGGTGATAGGAAACAACGACCAGGATATTTTGTGGGCTATGAATGCCATTCCCCGCACAATCACAGTCAATGCCTTCTGGATGGACCAAACGGAAATTACCAACTATGAATACCGCCAATTTTCAAACTATGTACGGGACTCTGTCATTCGTGCGCTCATAGGTACGGTAGATGAAGACTTTTTTTTGCCGGAAGATGAAGATATGGACTATGCCGAAGAGAAAAGACCATTAAACTGGCGGGCGCGTATAAACCGTAAAAATGAAGAACACCGCTCGCTTCTCCGCGAAATAAATTACACCAGCAATGAGTCCATTTCCGGACGGGAAGAAATTGACGTCCGCAAATTGATTTATGAATACTCATGGATTGACTACCAACAGGCAGCTAATGCCCGCTACGATGCGGAACAGAAAAAATATACCGGTTTTATCATCAATTCACAAGGAGAACGCGAAGAAATACGCGACCGCAGTTCTTTCATTATGAAAGAATCGGTTTATGTATATCCTGATACCTTGTGCTGGATACGCGATTTTACTTTTTCTTACAATGAACCTTTTGTTACCAGCTATTTTTCTCACGTATCTTACAATGACTATCCGGTAGTCGGCGTTTCGTGGAAACAAGCTACAGCATTTTGCTGGTGGCGTACAGAAATGATTTACTCCAGCCTTGCGAACAATTATCCTAATCCCTACCGGTTACCGAATGAAGCGGAATGGGAATATGCGGCGCGCGGCGGCTTGGAAAGCGAACTGTACCCGTGGGGCGGTCCATATGCTACCAATAAAGAAGGCTGCTATTTGGCAAACTTCAAACCGCAACGCGGGAAATACGAACTTGACGGCGGAGTTTATACCATGCCCGTAGGCTCTTACGAACCGAATGATTATGGGCTATACGACATGGCAGGCAATGTGTCTGAATGGACATCCAATACATTCGATGAAAATGCGTATAGCCAATACCATGATTTGGAACCGAATTATACAACCAATGCCAACAACTCCGATCTAGCCGTCTTTAAACGCAAAGTAGTGCGCGGCGGTTCATGGAAAGACGTTTCGTATTTCTTACAATGCGGCACACGTATGTATGAATACCAGGACTCCACCAAATCCTATATAGGATTTCGTTGCGTACGGTCGTACATGGGAACCCGCTAAACAATTAAAAACACATAACCACTAAATTAATATTTAAATTATGGCATTCTTTCAATTTGTAGAAAAAAAAGGTTGGAGAACATTCACCGCCCGCATGTATGGCTGGGGTGCGTCCATGGTTATTATCGGCGCATTATTTAAGTTGCAGCACTGGCCATTTGCAGGATATATGCTTACTATCGGTATGGGTATTGAGTGCATCATTTTCTTTTTCTCGGCATTCGACCCGCTTCCTATGGACTACCATTGGGATACGGTGTTTCCCGAATTAGGAGACGGGTATGGCGCTACAGACAAGGCAGCAATAAGCGCGCAAAGAAGGAAAGGTTTGGAAATAGACGCTGACTCGGCTGATAACCTGAAAAGAAATGTAGAGCGTTTTAATCAATCGCTAAGCAGCCTCGGTGCATTAGCTACTGTTGCCGAAACTTCCAACCGGTTCGTCGGCGGATTACAACAAGCGGCAGGCAATATGACTGTGCTTAACCAGACAGCCCAAACTTTTGCAGTCGCTTACAACGAAGCAGCGCAAACCATTATGGCAGGCGGGCAACAAGCAAATGTCAATTTAACGACATTAAATCAAACAACGCAGGCATTTGCCAATGCCTACAATGAAACGGCGAAAACCATTGCGGCAGGCGGGCAACAAGCATCTACAAATTTAACGGCGCTGAGCCAAACGACCCAAGCTTTTGCCAATGCTTACAACGAAACGGCAAAAACCATTACGGCAGGCGGGCAACAAGCGAACGCTAATTTGGAGGCATTAAACAGAAATTTGCAGGCAGTAAATACATCCTATGAATTGTATATACAGGAACAAAAAGGATATGTCGAACATAACCAGAAATTACTGACGGTGATGGACAATTCGGCAAAACAATCCCAGCAGTTCGACCGGCAAATGATTGAACTGAATAAGTTAATTGCCGAACTTAACACGGTCTATACATCAGTGGTAAGTACGGTAAATACGACTTTGAAAAGAAGATAATATGCGGATGATTGGATGATGAAAAAATATTTACAAGCTACTTTTTAAATTAAAAAATTATGGCAGGCGGCAAACTCACTCCTCGTCAAAAAATGATCAACATGATGTACTTGGTGCTAACGGCGATGTTAGCGCTGAATGTGTCTGTTGAAGTGTTGGACGCATTTGTGCTTATCAACAAAAGCCTCAAGCAAAGTATTGAGACCACCCGCGTAAAGAATAAAGCCGAGTTGTCCAACTTTGTACGGGCAGCAGCAGAAAATCCCGAAAAAGTGGGTCCCTGGCAAGCCAAAGCCGAAGAAGTGCACACAAGAGCCGAAGAATTATACACCTATATTCAACATCTGAAAGTGCAAATCGTAAAAGCCAGCGATGGGGAAGATGCACCGGCATTGGAAGCCGACGGGCTGTCTTTTGATTCGTGGGCAATCGAAGGTAAAGACAATACTGACGTCGCATCCCGGATTTTACTTGGCGACGGCAATGGGGAGGCTTATACTATTCGCAAAAAAATTACCGACTACAAAGAATTCCTGCTCGAAATGTCCGTCGGCAATACGATGGTTACCGAATCTATTCACAATTTATTGCAGACCGACAACCC
>JAIRLC010000093.1 GCA_031259645.1 Prevotellaceae bacterium
ACCGTAGCGCTGTTCACCAGATATTTGATTTGCGCTTCTTTGGTTTGTGTAATTACCTTTTGATACCGGTGCGGCGCTAATGAAGGAAGACCTCCCGCATTCACCAATTTGTAGGTAATATTGGCGCCATCGGCGAGCTTGTAAGGCTGGTCAAACGGTGTACGTTTGTCGCCATTAACTAATGTGGCGCGCAACTCCAAATGAGAAGCTTCCATGCCTGCCTTGTATTCAAACTTTACAGGTTGGCTAATCTTGCCTCCCGCTTTGGGAATAACAGTGTTGTTGCCTTTTACCTTTTCTCCTTGCAAGACTTTCACTTCAGCAGTAGCCTCACCGCCATCATATACCAATACGGGGGTAAGTTCCAATACGGCTTTCGGGTGAAAATATTTTTCAGGGAAAACTACAGTATAGCGGGCCTCAATGACATCAGCGCGAACTTCCAGCACTTTAGGATCGCAAGATACATTTACTTTGTCTGCTTCATTTTTCATCTTCTCCGGGCTCGAACACGAAACCACCGCCAGCATTACAAATGCAAACATCAAAAGAGAAATACATTTTTTCATATTATGCGTTTTTTAAATTATTTAACGTTGTTTTTTGCAAATGTACAATTTATCTTTAAATTACACAAGGATTTTTCAAAAATTTACATGGATTTTCTTTTATACCTCCTCATTTTTTGCACTATACGTTGTTTTTCAGCCAATTAATGTGAAGTTTGTAATTTATTTCATTTTTTTGCCAAAAAAACGTATCTTTGTAAGTTAATTATGGACATTAAAAGCATAAAACAACGTTTTGACATTATTGGCAATACGGCCGGCCTCAACCGGGCGCTGGACATTGCTTGCCAGGTAGCGCCTACCGACCTGTCGGTGCTCATTACCGGAGAAAGCGGGGTGGGAAAAGAAGTATTTCCGCAAATTATTCATCAATTCAGCAGCCGGAAACACGGCGCCTACATTGCAGTAAACTGCGGCGCCATCCCCGAAGGCACCATTGAGTCGGAACTGTTTGGGCACGAAAAAGGCTCGTTCACCGGCGCGCATGACACGCGAAAAGGGTACTTTGAGGTGGCTAACGGCGGCACTATTTTCCTTGATGAAGTGGCCGAGTTGCCGTTATCCACGCAAGTGCGTTTGCTCCGGGTGCTCGAATCGGGCGAATTTATCAAAGTGGGCTCTTCAAAAACGCAAAAGACGAATGTGCGCGTCATTGCCGCTACCAACGTCAATATCATACAAGCGATACAAAACGGGCGTTTCCGCGAAGACTTGTACTACCGCCTCAACACAGTGCCCATTACCATTCCTCCGTTACGCGAACGAAAAGACGATATTTATTTGCTGTTTCGCAAATTCGCTGTGGACTTTGCCGAACGTTACCACATGCCGGTAGTTACCCTCACGCCCGAAGCGCAGGAAGCGTTGAGAAATTATTACTGGCCGGGAAATATCCGGCAGTTGAAAAATGTAACCGAGCAATTGTCCGTTATCGAAAAAGAGCGTACCATTCCGGTAGAATTGCTTACGACCTACCTGCCCCATTACAACGTTTCTACGCTGCCGGTATTGTATGAAACCAAATCCGAAGACCGGCCTTTATCTTCAGAACGCGAGATATTATACAAAATCCTGTTCGACCTGCGGAACGACATGAACGGCCTTAAACAAATTGTGCACGAGCTTTCGCATGGCCGCACACCGGTAAATAATCCCCTGAACATTAATTCTCAGGGGAACAGGCCCTGCCCGTTTCCGGACGGCATTACCGATACCGAAGAAGTAGAGGAAGAAAGCCTGTCGATTGACGACCACGAAAAACAATTGATCCTTAAAGCGCTCGAGAAAAACGACAATAACCGCAAGTTAGCCGCTAAGGAAGTAGGCATTTCAACCCGGACGTTGTACAGAAAATTGAAAGAATATGACCTTATTTAAATTACGCCCTGTTCTTATTCCTGTTGTGTGCTTGCTGTGCCTGCAAGCCTGCAAGGGAGGGTATTCTTTTACGGGAACATCCATATCGCCCGACGTGAAATCGGTGTCTATTGCTTATATCAATAACATGGCGCCTATCGTGTATCCGTCGCTAAGCAACACCCTTACGGAAGCGCTGAAAGATAAATTCACCCGCAACACCCGTTTGGATTTAATAGACGAAGAGGGAGACCTGCAATTTGAAGGTGAAGTGACCAATTATGATGTAACTTCAATGGCCGTGCAAGCCAATGAGGTGGCCGCCACCAACCGTCTTACGATAACCGTAAAAATACGCTTTACAAACAACGTGGACGAAAAACAAAGTTATGACAAGTCATTTTCGGCCTACGAGGATTTTGCTTCGGAAAGAACGTTAGACGAGGTGCAAGGCGAATTGGTGGACACGATTGTGGAAAAACTTATAGAAGACATTTTTAATAACGCCGTAGCAAACTGGTAATGGAAGCCCCTCAATTTTTACAATATTTAAGCGCAACGACGTTTTCCTCAGCCAACGAGGTACAACAACTTGAGCAATTCGCCAACCAATATCCATGGTGCGGCATTGCCCATCAATTGTTGCTGGAAGCCTACTGTTTAAATAAGAACGAAAAAGAAGCCGGCAATTATGCCCCAATGGCAGCCATTTATGCGGTAACCCGCCATTATCTTCACCAGCGTTTACAGCAAATAAAATCGCAAAAAAACGCGCCGCCCGCGACCCAGCCG
>JAIRLC010000168.1 GCA_031259645.1 Prevotellaceae bacterium
ATGTTGTCGGCGGCGCGGGTCAGGGTTTTTAAATCGTTCATGAATTAAATGACTTAGGTTTATTTGGACAAAGGTACAAAATAATTTTCTACCTGAATATTATTTTTGTACCTTAAGAAACTGTACGAAAATAAAAGGATGAGACGATGGCTGCCAGCCCGCAGTAGCCTATCAGCCCACAAATGTTGTCGTCCGATAATTGGGATCCCAATGTTCCTTTCTGTGGCACACAGGAAGAATGGTGGGACCACTTTCACCGCATCGAGGAGGGGCATTTTACGTCACTGAAAGAATGGAAAGGTCTGAAGTTTTTGAAATCTTGAAATGGTGAAATCTGTTGCGAAATGCTATGCAACTCGTCATTTTGCTGCCGTTTTCTACCGGGCATGTATCCCTACGGATGCCCATTCTTAACAAAAAATCACAACAAAAGCGCAACTCAACGGGGATTTATTATAGAAAAGTTGTATCTTTGTCAAGGAAAACAATGCAATTCCCGATGAAGATAGAGACGGTATATCTTTTCGGTTCTTATGCCAAAGGAACACCCCGCTGACGAAATTCGGCGAACGGGTATAGAAATTTGTTAAGGAATAGAAAAAAATATTGAAAACACCACCTACAAGCATGGTAACGCAATCGCATATTGAGGCATCCGACAAGGAGCTGGTCGTATTGGGTGCACGAGTGCACAACCTTAAAAACATAGACGTACACATTCCCCACCACAGCCTTTCTGTGATTACGGGGTTGAGTGGAAGTGGGAAATCGTCGCTGGCTTTTGATACGATTTACGCCGAAGGGCAGCGCCGGTATCTCGAGACACTGTCGGCCTATGCCCGCCAGTTCATGGGCAACATGGAGCGTCCCGATGTGGATAAAATCACCGGCCTGAGCCCCGTAATTGCGATTGAGCAGAAAACCACCAACAAGAATCCGCGTTCTACCGTAGGCACCATCACCGAAGTGTATGATTTCCTGCGCTTGCTTTACGCCCGCGCCGCCATTGCCTATTCAAAGGAAACCGGGGAGGAAATGGTGCGCTACACCGAAGAACAGATTGTACAACTGATTGCCCGGCATTTTGCAAAGAAGAAGTGCATGGTGCTTGCGCCCTTGGTAAAAGGGCGGAAGGGACACTATAAGGAGTTGTTTGAACAACTGCGCAAACGCGGCTTCCTCACCGCCCGCATTGACGGGGAAGTCATGGAAATCAAGCCGCAGCATAAGCTCGACCGCTACAAAACGCATTTTATTGAAGTCGTAATTGACAAGCTCGTCCCTTCGGACGGTGACCTGCAGCGGTTGCGCGAATCGGTGCGCACAGCGATGCAGCAGGGGAAAGGCACGCTGGCCGTGCTGGATGTGGAGCGTAACGACTTGCGGTATTACAGCAAGCAACTGATGTGTCCCACTACCGGCATTTCGTATGCCGAGCCGGCGCCCCACTCGTTTTCTTTCAATTCGCCGCAGGGCGCCTGCCCGCACTGTAGCGGCTTGGGCACGGTGGCCGAAATTGATTTGACCAGAATTATCCCCAAGCCGGAGCTCAGCATTAAGAAAGGAGGCATTGCGCCGCTCGGCAAATACCGCGACAACCTTGTGTTCCGGCAACTTCAAGCCATTGCCGACAAATACAATTTTTCATTGGACGATCCCATTTCCGAACTGTCCGAAGACGTGATGAACATGATTTTTTACGGATCGGATGAATTATTCCGCATACAGGCTGTAAACGGCTCCTCGCTGAATTATATGACAACGTTTGACGGTATCGTAAATATTTTGGAAAACGCGGAAGAAGACGCCGAAAACAGCAAAAATTCCCCGATGCGCTTCATCAAATATGCCGTTTGTCCGGTGTGTCACGGCACACGATTGAAGGAAGAGGCGCTGTTTTTCAGGATTGCCGGCAAACATATCGCCGAACTGTCCGAAATGGATCTTGATACGCTTTCTAACTGGTTTAACCAGCTTGATGCACAGTTGAATAAAAAACAACAAGCCATTGCCAGGGATATATTGAAGGAAATCCGCGACCGGCTTGGTTTCCTGCTCGACGTGGGACTGTCGTACCTCTCGCTCAGCCGCAGCACGCGCAGCCTCAGCGGGGGGGAAAGCCAGCGCATACGCTTGGCCACGCAAATCGGCTCGAAACTGGTGAATGTGCTGTACATCCTCGACGAGCCGAGTATCGGCCTGCACCAGCGCGACAACCGCAAGCTGATTAACGCCCTGAAAAAACTGCGCGATGAAGGTAATTCCGTCATTGTGGTGGAGCACGATGAGGAAATGATCCGCAGCGCCGACTATGTGATAGACATGGGGCCCGGGGCGGGGCGCAAAGGCGGCGAAGTGGTGTTTAGCGGACGGATAGACGACGACGTTTGTCGTGCCAATACCGGCAAATCATTTACACTGGCCTATATTTGCGGAACGAAGAAAATAGACGTCCCTGCCGTACGGCGCAAGGGCAACGGCGACTTTATCAGTATTTTCGGCGGCGCCGGAAATAATTTGAAAGAAGTGGACGTGACGTTTCCTTTAGGCACGTTCATCTGTGTGACGGGCGTGAGCGGAAGCGGAAAATCAACGCTTGTTAATGAAACGTTGCAGCCCATACTCAGTCAGGCTTTGTATCATTCTTACCAGTCGCCGCTGGCCTATAAAACCGTCGAAGGGGTAGAACATATCGACAAGGTGGTGGAAGTCGACCAGTCACCGCTGGGGCGCACGCCGCGAAGCAACCCGGCCACTTACACCAATTTGTTTACCGATATTCGCAAACTGTTTGAAGAAACCCCCGATGCGAAAATACGCGGCTATAAAGCGGGACGGTTTTCATTCAATGTACGCGGCGGGCGGTGTGAAGAATGTCGCGGCGCCGGCATCAAGACCATTGAAATGAATTTCCTCCCCGACGTGTATGTTCCCTGCAAAGCCTGCAACGGACGCCGGTACAACCGCGAAACTTTGGAAGTGAAGTACAAGGGCAAAAACATTAACGAAGTGCTTGAAATGACCATCAACCAGGCCTGTGATTTTTTTGCACACGTCCCGCACCTTATGCAGCGCCTCAAAACCTTGCAGGACGTGGGTTTGGGGTACATCAAGCTGGGACAGCCGTCCACCACCCTCAGCGGCGGCGAGAGCCAGCGGGTAAAGCTGGCGGCCGAACTGGCAAAGCGCGACACAGGGAACACCCTTTACATCCTCGATGAACCCACTACCGGCTTGCATTTCGAAGACGTGCGCATTTTGCTTGAAGTGCTCAATAAACTGGTTAAACGCGGCAACACGGTGATGGTGATTGAACACAACATGGATGTAATCAAAACCGCCGATTACATCATTGACCTTGGGCCGGAAGGCGGCGCCGGCGGCGGAACAATCGTCGCCACCGGAACGCCCGAAAAAGTAGCTAAAAATAAGAACAGCTTTACCGGTCAT
>JAIRLC010000109.1 GCA_031259645.1 Prevotellaceae bacterium
TCATTATTCCATTGACCTTTCCCTGCAAATGACGAACTTCTCCGTAAATCTCACTGATTGTCTGCTGCTGCCAAGTGAAGTCGGTCCACTTTTTCCGTTGATAAATGTACTTTGCCATATTTTTATACACTTTGCGGCAAATATAAGTATTATTTTCCGCATTTTTGCGGCGAATATATGCTTTTTTCACCGCAATGTTATTTCAATACATTCCATTTATTGACGATTAGCCGGAAGGGATACCTCTTTATGTTTGTTAAGTGTCGGGGCTTACGCAGGAAACATTAACCCGGGAAAAAATGTATGCGGGCTAAACCGTTTTATTTTTCCAATATATCATGTCGAAGAACATATACCTTGTTCGCAAAATAGTTGATGCATCAAGTTTTTTATATTCCCGCTCTTGTTTTTCAGTTGAAAAGACCGTGAGAAAGTCATTTTTTTGATAAAAATTCAGTACGTTAGGGTTGTTATAGGCATCTACCACTAAAAAACGGCAACTATTTCCATAATTGTCGAAGCAAAAATATTTGATGAAATTCAATAATTGTGAGCCTATACTTTGTTAAAAAACTCATTTATATCTGCATCGCCGCAATCAAAATCGACAAGAAGCGCATCGGGGGATAAAGGAATAAATTCACATTCCGTTTGTAAATCAAACATATTGCTGAAAATGCCTTTGTTTTGACATGTATTCTCTGTATCTGCGCAGCCCTTCTATTATTTCGGCTTTACTCTCTTTTGCAGAAAAGGTGTCAACCTTTTGCCGAAATTCCTGCGCTGCCTTGCCCGTCAAAACCGGTGCACGATTGATTTCTGTTGCCATAAACTTATATTTTAATTTAGCGTCAAATATACAACTTTTTTTCTTCCAAAACAATACTTATTTCTTCTCGCTGACTGCAATCTCATACAGCTTGGGCCAGTTTTTGCCGGTTACGATCAGCCGGCCGGTTGCCGCGTCGCAGGCAATGCCGTTGAGCACGTCGGTTTTGGCGGTGCGCAGGTTGCGCGGCAGGAGGTTGGTCAGGTCGATGACGCCCAGCACCGTGCCGTCTTTCGGGTCGATGCGCACGATTTGGTCGGTGGTATATACGTTGGCCCAGATTTCGCCATTGATGTATTCGAGTTCATTCAAATATTGCACCGGCTTGTTGTTGTTACGCACCGTGATGCGCCGCTGTTCCGCGAACGTGTCGGGGTGGCGGAAGTAGAGGGTGGCCGTGCCGTCGCTCATGATGAGTTGTGTGCCGTTGGTGGTGAGTCCCCAGCCCTGGGTGGGGTATTGGAGCGTGCCGAGCTGCTTGAACGTGCGGATGTCATACACAAAACACGTGTGTTCCTGCCATGTGAGCAGGTAGAGCTTGCCGTGCAGCACACAGGAGCCTTCGGCGAAATACTGGCGGGGGATGTTCAGCGCCTGCAACACTTTTCCTGTAGCCAAATCCGACTTGCGCACGTTGGAATAACCGTACTGCCCCGAGCTTTCATACAACATTCCTTCATGGAAAAAGAGCCCTTGCGTGTAAGCGTTCCGGTCGTGCGGATAACTTTTAACCACTGTATAGGTATATTGTTTCGGCTGCCGGGCGTGGGCGGCCGCTGTTCCCATTGTAAATATTGTCAGAAGACAGAGCGTTTTTTTCAACATGAAAAGCCGTAAATGAATAAAATTGGTTATATTTGTTCGGTAAAAGTATAAAAAAATAATGAAACCGCTTACACATTATATCCCAAATTCGATTACTTTGTTGAATTTATTGTTTGGATGCGTGGCTGTGGTCTTTGCCCTGCGCGGGTGGACGAGCTTTGCGGGCTACTGTATTTTTATGGCGGCGGTGTGCGATTTCCTCGACGGATTGAGCGCCCGTGTGCTTGGCGCCTATTCCGAAATGGGAAAACAGCTCGACTCGCTGGCCGATATGGTGAGTTTCGGCGTGGCGCCCGGCGCGATGTTGTATCAGGAGATGGATCGTATTTTGTCGCCCCGCATTACCATGGGCTTCGACACGGTAGGGTGGGAGTTGCTGATGTTTGCCCCGTTTGTGCTTACGCTGTTCGCGGCGTTGCGGCTGGCCAAATTCAACATTGACGTTCGTCAGCGCGAGGGGTTTTTGGGACTGCCCACACCGGCCTGCGCGTTGCTCGTTGCCGCGTTCCTGATGTTTGCCCGAAGCCATACGGCCCTCGATCCCTTTATTAACGAGTGGAGTATTTTAGGCGCAGTGGCAGTGCTTTCGGCATTGATGGTGGTGAACCTGCCGATGCCGGCCATGAAATTTAAAGGACTGGACTGGGCGTCGAACAAATTGCGCTATGTGTTCCTTTTGATTTGCGCCGCGATAGCGCTGTTTACGCTGGTGGCGGGCGAAGATTTTACCCTTGCTGTGGTGTTGATTATCTTGAGCTATATGGTATATTCGCTGGGTGTATATGTGGTAACCCTGTTTAAAAAATAACCGATATGAAATTTATTGCCGAAATTAATGTGATGCCTTTAAAAGCGCTGCTCGACCCGCAGGGGAAAGCGGTAACGTCAGTGATACACAATACGGGCTTTGCCGACATCGATCAGGTGCGCGTGGGCAAGCACATCACCCTTGAAATAGAAGCCGCCGACAAGGCTGAAGCCGAGCGCCGCATAGATGAAGTGTGCCGCAAGGTGCTGCACAATCCGATTATGGAGGGCTACGAGTTTACTGTATCGTAAGCGGGGTTTTCACCATCTCCATAGTAGTTTAGAAGTTAAAGAAGTTATGGGAATTAACCCTAACAGATGGTTTAAACATTTTTCTGTTATTTCTTTTTATAAACGAATAGCCATATTGTCGCTGCTCCTGCTAAGGATGCAATGATTTTGCAATATTAATCCAATGCCAATAAGAATGATTGCAATTATTAAATGTTTGATACTCCTCATAAAAATGATAAATAAAATCTCAAAGTTAATAAATAAATTTCGATTCTTTTCTTAACTTCTTGTTATATGAAGCATGGTAGATTCAACTACTTATTTCAACCATATACTTGCTCCGAAACGCAATCCCACATGACTGTCAAGCGCCATTTCTTCCAAAAGAAATCCTTCTGTCTTGGCGGTTATTCCAAGATTTAACGATAAGCTAAGATTTTCTTTTTTGGTGTTGAACTTGTATTTGAATGTGGCATCAATAGCTCCGCCAATGCGTCCGGTAGTGGTATTAAACGAGAGTTCGCGCGGTTGTTGCCAACCATGAACAGT
>JAIRLC010000150.1 GCA_031259645.1 Prevotellaceae bacterium
GAATCATCTGGGGCTGATTGGCTACTTCAGTCAATTTTGAAATGAAACCATTTTTGTTCATTTTCTTATCAATGATAATATTTTTTTTCCCGACGCTGTAATTCTATACCGCTGATTCGGACTTGTCTTTTTGTCGGGAAATTCCATCTCAACCCAATCGATTTTCAGGAGTGGGTCTAAATATTTTTTCCTGTGTTTCGGATGATTGCTTAAATTCATCTCATTAAACAATTCACCTCGTTTAATCCATTGATTTGTAATTTTCAAGATGTCTTCCACTCTATTGTGAAGATGTTCTTTTAAAATAGTCTTAACTTTATCGCTGACTATATCGTTAGCTTGGTCACTAACTTGGTCAACAGCTTGGTCACTATCTCCATTACTAATGGCAATTATTTCTTCTAATGAGTTAATAGATAAATTATTAACTTGGTCACCAACTTGGTCGTTATCATGGCCGTTTACATACTCCCAATACAATGAATTTATCGGCAATGTTACCATAAAATACACACCCAACTCGTCCGTTTCGATGATTGGTTGAGGCGAGCCGTTGTTCTCCATTTTCTTGTTCATCTTTGGAAAACCGGTGCCGCGTCCTTCCGTTAAATTCAACTCTTTCAGAAAATCGCCGATACGTCGATTTCGGTAATCGCGAGCCACAATCTTTTGATGGTGCAGGATTTGCGTATCGACCGGAGGCATCGCGCCCGGATAACTTAAAACCGTGATTTTATCCGTAAATATTTGTACTTCAATCGGTTTTCCCAAATCATATCCTTTATGATAAACGGCATTGGATAAGGCTTCTTCCACAGCTTCATACGGGTAATTGTAGAATCGTAAAGCCTCTGCCTGACTCGGCACTTTAATTACATGCTCGTGGATAATATTCGTCTTGATAAAACTCAAAGCATCGCGTAACTGATGATACAATGCGCCTTTGAAATAATGTTCCGTAAAATTATCGCCCACATCATCTTTGTGCCAAACGACTTCAATCCAACTCCGGTCAAAGAATTTTTCCGGCTCTCGTGAGAAAAACAGCAATCCGGCATTTACCGGTCGCAGATATTCGTCAGATCCTTTAACAATGTGCATGTTCCGCGCAAGATTCGCAAGACTGATATTCTTGCTTTCTTCGTAAAGGTCGCTTTTCACTTCGTGCAAATATGCTTGTATCAGCGTCAAATCGAAATCGTCAATCGTTGCCTGTTGATTGATGCGGTCGTCAAACGGTACGCGAGCCGCCAACTCAAACAGCCGCCGTAAAGTTTCATTTCGTGCAATAACCGTACTTGACCCCGACCGAATATAATATTGGCGTTGCGCCTTGTCGCCCAAAGTCGATGGCGCAGAATACGGGCGAAAATCGCCGGCAGGACACCACAAAACCAAGATATGCCGACCGTCCAATGTGTAGGGGTGCATGATGGGTAAATAGGCAGGTTGAATCCGGTTGCCCAAGTTCAGGACTTCATTTTGAAGCGCATCCAACTGGTTTTGTTGCAGTCCTAAAGGAGGTAAAACCGATATTCCGTTGTTCGCTTTGATTCCGATGACGATATATCCGCCACCCCAATTATTCAAATCGTTGGCGAAAGCGCACATCGTGTGAACCACATCTTCGGGATTCCAACCTTGTTTGAATTCCAAGCGTTCCCATTCGACAGAATGACCGTGAATCAGGTCTCTTATGTTTATTGGCAGGCTCATGATTTATTTTGAATTACAAAGTTAGCAAATTATCCGGAATATTATGTCTAACACTTCTAAAAATCTATTTATTAGCAATTTGCAAAATATTCTTTTCAATGTGAGATATTTTCTTCAAATATTCCATTGCCGTCATATCCACTTTCACATACTTGATTTCCTTAGTGAACAGGCAATTACTTTTTCGGCTCGATCCATTATACTTCCATATTCCGTCTATTTGACTTTCCAAAAACAAAAAACCCCCGGAAGTAGTGGTCTTCGGGAGTTCGGCTTTTTGTGGTGCCACCACGAATCGAACGAGGGACACAAGGATTTTCAGTCCTTTGCTCTACCAACTGAGCTATGGCACCTTGTAAACGGGCAACAAAGGTAAAACTTTTTTTTAACTTTGCAAAAAATATTCTGTTTTGATGGATACTTGCCAATTTACACTCCCCAACGGCCTGCGCGTCGTACACCGGCAAAGCCGGTCGAACGTGGTTTACTGCGGACTGACTGTCAACGCCGGCACCCGGGATGAGCCCCTTGCCGAACATGGCATCGCGCACTTCGTGGAGCACATGCTATTCAAGGGAACAAAAAAATATTCCGCCCATTTAATTAACAACCGGCTCGAAAACGTTGGCGGAGAGTTAAATGCGTTTACCACCAAAGAGGAAACCGTAGTCCACGCCACCATCCTGAAAAACGACTTCGGGAAAGCCCTTGAACTCATTGCAGACATGGCGTTTAACCCCACCTTTCCACCCAAGGAATTTGAAAAAGAGAAGTTGGTCATCCTCGATGAAATCAATGCCTACAAAGACAATCCGGCAGAACAGATTTTCGACGATTTTGAAGAACGTTTGTTCGCCCAAACACCTGTCGGGCGGTCGATACTGGGCAACGAGCAGTCGCTCACATCCATGGCGCCGCAACAGCTTCATCAATTTACAATGCAGCACTACCACCCGCAAAACATGATTCTTTCCGTAGTGGGTAAAATTTCCGCCAAGCGCATTGAACAGTTGTCTTCCAAGTATTTCGGCGCTTTTGAAACACAATCCCGGACACTCCTCCGCACCTCTCCCGGCCCTTGTGCGCCGTTCCACGTTCCGCAACCGCGCAATACGTATCAGGCGCACTGCATGCTCGGCAACCGGGCGTATTCGCTTTATCATCCCAAGCGCGTGGCCATGTCGCTGTTCACCAATTACCTTGGCGGCCCCGCATCAAATTCATTGCTCAACACCCTGCTGCGCGAAAAATATGGATTGGTGTACACCGTAGAAGCCAACTACAGTCCTTACGCAGATTGCGGTGCGTTCAGTATTTATTTCGGCACGGATAAAGAAAAAGTACAAAAATGTCGCGATATTATTTCCACAGCATTTAAAAAACTGCGGGAAGCCCCGCTCGAGGGGAGCATGCTGCAACGCATAAAAAAACAGTTGATCGGGCAGTTGGCCATTGCCGCCGACAACGCCGAATCGCAAATGATTAGTCAGGCAAAGAGTTTGCTCGCTTTTGACAAAGTGGAAACGCCCGAACAAATCAAAGAAAAAATAAACGCCGTAACGGCCATCGAACTGCAAGAGATTGCAGAAGAAATGTTGCACCCCGACCGGCTTTCCGTTTTAATTTATACCTGATTGCGCATGACCCTCGACCAATATATTGAAGCGCACACTTCGCCCGCCGAGCCGTTGCTCGACGAGATTGTGCGCTACACACACCTTCACACCATGAACCCGCGCATGCTCTCCGGATTGATACAGGGGAAGCTGCTCGCCACGTTCAGCGCCATGCTCCAACCCCGGCGAATATTAGAAATCGGCACGTTCACCGGCTATGCCACGCTCTGCTTGGCCAAAGGCCTTGCGCCCGGCGGCGAAATCCACACCATTGAACGTAACGACGAATTGCACGACACGCTCCTTTCGTTTTTCCGGCGCAGCCCGCAGGCCAACCAGATAAAACTCCACACCGGCAATGCGCTTGACCTTATTCCCACATTCCATGAAACGTTCGATTTGGTGTATATCGACGGAGATAAACGTGAGTACGCCGCTTACTACCACGCCGTTTTCGACAAAGTACGCAGCGGCGGATACATCATGGCCGACAACGTGCTTTGGGACGGCAAAGTAACCGCCGAGCCTCTGCCCAACGATGTGCAAACACAAAATATCATGGCATTTAATGACCTGGTGCGCGACGACGAGCGGGTCGAAAACCTGCTCCTCCCCTTGCGCGACGGGTTAATGATTATCCGAAAAATGTAACTGTATCAAATGGTGGTGCATCAAAAAACATATCCCAGCGTTACATAAAAGGTATTACTCAACGCATTGTTGCCGCTTGACGCCGGCAACCAGTAAGAGGCGTCGAATAATAACCTGTGATAAGATATGCCGGCCCCAAAAGAAAAATGAGAACGGCCGCCATATTGCTCATGGTTGTATAAATAGCCTGCACGCGCCGCCAATAAATGATTCCACGTATATTCGGCGCCAAAACCAAATGTAATTTCCGAAAACGAATTTCCAAATGACTTGAACATGCCGGCAAAGACGCCCGCACCGGCGTCATTTTCCGGAACCAAAGGTTTATTTGCTTCCACGCCAAAACCCAACGCATGGATGTCCTGAACATTCCTTTCATAATGCACGCCCAGCCGCAACACCATAGGGAGAAACGCCGTTTTATCATTCCCAATATCCAACTTTGATCCTATATTTGCAATTTGCAATCCGGCCGATAAAGATTGACGTTCGACAGGAATACGGAAATAAAATCCCACATCGGCGGCAAAAGCGCCGGCCGACAATACCGACAACATGCCCTGCTCTGCATAAATCGCCGACACGTAACGGAACACCAAGCCCATCGAAAAATAAGGCGACAATTGTCGCGAGTAGCCCACATCTATGGCCCACTCTGCCGGATTTTGCGTAACGGTAGCAGTGCCATCCGTCAGGATAAATTTTCCTGCGGCAAAGTACGACACCGATCCACTGAGATAATGGCTATCCCCCACTCTTCCGAAACCCGATAAATAGAGCACACTCATATCGTCGGACAGCGCATGCAGCCAAGGCGAATAAGAGAATGACACGCCTCCCCTTTGCGTTTGGGAAAAAGCATATTTCGCCACATTAAAATATTGCGAATTGATATCAGGTGAAGTGGCTACGCCAAGGTTCGCCATCCCTGTAGAACGCGCATCGGGCGCCAATGTGAGCACCGTGGGTATTTGCGCAACCACTGTGGCGCAGTGCACAGTTAAAAAGAATATTCCAACTAATTTTTTCAAATATGGTTTTCTTCATTTACTTCTTCAAGAAATAGCCGCGCTGAAATAATAGCAAATAAATCACCCCTGTTGTAATGGCCGAATCAGCAATATTGAAAACCGGACGGAAAAAAATAAATTCCTCTCCTCCCCACACAGGAAACCATGCGGGAAAAGTGGTTTCAATAATCGGGAAATACAGCATGTCCACGACCCTTCCCTGTAAAAAAGGCGCGTAGCCGCCTCCGGCGGGGAATAGCGTCGCCACCTGTCCTTCCGAGCCGGAAAACAGCAATCCGTAAAAAAGGCTGTCAATAATATTTCCCACCGCACCGGCAAAAATGAGCGCCATTCCTATCATCACGCCAACCGGAGCGCCTCTTTTTATTAATCTGGATATATAGACGCCAATTAACGCAACCAAAGCGATCCGGAAAACCGTCAGGAAAATTTTCCCCACTTCTCCCCCAAATTTTAATCCAAAGGCCATGCCGGCATTTTCGGTGAAATAGATGGAAAACCAATGACCAAACACAGGAATACTCTCATGAAGCGCCAAGTGTGTCTTGATCCAGATTTTTACAACTTGATCAATAGCAAGAACTGCAAAAATAATAATAACAGCAATTTTTCCGGAGGATAACCTCATGGGCCTGTTGTTTTAAAATTGAATAACTGAATTATCGGGAAATGGTTATATTTTCTCTGTTACGGTTACTTGCTTTTAGCTTCAATACTCAAAGTAGCATGCGGAACAGACAAAAGACGTTCTTTGGGAATCAATTTTCCGGTTTCACGGCAAATGCCATACGTTTTGTTTTCGATGCGCACCAACGCGGCCTCCAGTGAACGGATAAACTTTTGCTGACGGATCGCCAGTTGCCCCGATTCTTCCTTGGAAAGCGCAGACGCGCCTTCTTCCAACACTTTAAATGTGGGAGAAGTGTCTTCCGTATCGTTACTGCCGCTATGTGTTACACTCGACATTAAAAGAGTATAATCTTTTTGCGCCTTATCTAATTTATCAAGAATTACAGCTTTAAATTCTTGCAATTCCGCGTCGCCATAGCGTGACTTCTCTGTTGTTGCTGTTTTACTCTTTACCATAACTCACTCCTCCGGTGATTTAAATATAGGGTGCGAATATACAAACTTTTTTAAAGAAAGCCAAGAGATTATGATAAATAATTTCGTATCTTTGTATTTTCATACGAATGATACACTTACACAAGTAAATATGATACGAACTGTTAAAATAGATGGATTTTGGTCACAGTATAATATTGATTGGAAGCCCCATCCCGATGTAAATATATTGGTAGGCGTCAACGGCAGCGGAAAAAGTACACTGCTGCGGATACTCGATGTTGCGCTCTCGTGCCGTGCCAATGCAGATCTTGAGTTGCACCGGTTTCTTTCGCATGGATATATCCTGCGCATAGCCGGCGACAATATCAATATTAAGATTCATGATGGGAAAAACGGCAATCTGTGCTATAATCAGTGCCAATATCATTTTGTAAATACTTTTGATGAAATTATAAAAGAAAAGAAAGCGCTCGATCAGGAAATGTCGCCGCTCTCCGCACGCCTCATGGCCGCCATTTTCGACACCCACGAGATGTCGCTCAACAGCTACCGTTTGAAAGCTACGGAAAGCCAGACTGCCAGCAGCCGCGTCAATAAACGGCTACAACAATGGATCACCACCGTAAATGATTTCTTTTTCACCACCAGAAAAACATTCGGAATACAAGGCAACAACGTGTTTTTCAAACGCGACAACGGTGAGAAGTTGTCGCTCGAACACCTCTCGGCAGGCGAAAAACAGTTGCTCATTATTCTAACCCACGCACTCATACAGGACAAAGAGCCTTTCGTTTTACTAATGGACGAGCCCGAAATTTCTTTGGATATCGATTGGCAATATAAACTGATCCACACCATCCGGAAATTCAATCCCAGTTGCCAATTGATTATTGCCACCCACTCCCCCGGTATTTTCGGCGATGGGTGGAACGACAAGCTGATCTTCATGGAAGAATTATTGCAAAAGCAATGACGCCCGGCAACAATTTCTATCGCAAGTGGGCGCGGTGGTACACCGGTCAAACTTACCTGAAGAGACTTGACGCCATTGTGCATGTGGAAGGCGAAACCGACAAAATATTCTGGAAGCAAGTACTTGCCCAAGCCGGCCTGAACGTGCGGCCGGTGTCGGGTTCCGATAACCGGGAAAACCAAACTTCGGGGAAAAAACAGTGCCTGAAATACCGGCCATACTTGAGCCCCCGCTTCTTCATTTGTATAGACAGCGACTATGACTATCTTAAGCAAACGCCACCGCCCTACAGCGCAAAAGATTTCATCCTGCAAACCTACACGTACGCCATAGAAAACCACTACTTAGCGTCCAATCCTTTCCTGCAAGATTTTTTGCGGGCATACTCCCGCATCATATATCCCGCTTTTCTAGCTCACTTGGACGACGACAGTCCGATTGATGAGTTTTGCCGGTTTACCGTGCCTTCCGCCAATCATGCAGCTTTGGAGACGTTGCAGCGGCGCATCAAAAAACGGCTGCCGGCACACGCGCCAAACCGCTACACCGCCTCAGGGCTCACATCCGACAACACCTACCTGTACATTAAAGCAAAGCTCCTCAAAAGCGCGCTGAAATGCAAAGAAAACCTTTCTTTCAAGCACTTTCCCATGAATAAAATCCTGGAAGACGCGGCCGGGATAGGTAAAGAAAAACAACAAAGTATGAGAAAGTAAATGTGATAATTTAAAAAAATCACATATCTTTGTATTGATATTAAATAACACAAGGATGTACAGACAAGTATTTATTCCCAATGAACAAAATAGTCATGTTCCATTTACTATTCCACGTGAATGGTATGGCCAATTAGTAGAAGTTATTGTGTTTCCTGTTTCATCATTGAATAACAAAACACAGCAAACCAACGATGATGATTTTTATAAACTGTACGGCGCATGGGAATCCGACCAAAGTGCTGAAGACATGATTGCAGAACTTAAAACGGCAAGGAAATTTGCAGCAAGAGAGGCCTGTTTTGAATGACTACCACAATGAAGTACCTATTAGATACTAACATCTGTATTTTTTTCCTTAGAGGAAAGTTTAATATAGACAATGCCTTTAAAATAAAAGGATATGAAAATTGTTGCATTTCAGAAATTACGGTAGCCGAACTTCGATATGGGGCAGAAAACAGTACAAATCCGCAAAAACATCATGAACTGTTGAATTGTTTCCTAAAAAATATAACGGTAGTATCTATTTTTGATAGTATTTTTATCTATGCCAAAGAAAAAGTCAGACTTAAAAAAGCGGGAATACCAATACACGATGACTTTGATCTTTTGATTGGCGCTACGGCTATTCAAAAAGGGCTCGTGCTCATTACCGATAATACAAAAGATTTTGAGCATCTCACAGACATAAAAATTGAAAATTGGGTAGAACGATAGAAAACCTTTCTTTCAAGCACTTTCCCATGAATAAAATCCTGGAAGACGCGGCCGGGACAGGTAAAAGCGCATAAATATTAAATAAAAAAGCGACTACTCAAAATTTTTGAACAGTCGCTTTCCCGTTCCAGCCCTGCAAGATTGCCTTTCCGTCAGGAAGACACAGGATTTGCAG
>JAIRLC010000050.1 GCA_031259645.1 Prevotellaceae bacterium
TTCCTTTCGCAAACCGATGTGGACACCAAACTGCGGTTTCACGGTAGCGTGTATGTGGGAGGGTCGTATTTCTTCAACGAACATTTCGGCGTAAATTTGGAAACCGGCTTTGGCACCACCTTTATCCAAGCCGGCGTGGCATGTAAATTTTGACAATAAAATATTTGAATAAAAATATGGAATATTCTCATGAAGTACAACACATGTGTGTGGTGAAAAAAGGGCCTAATCACGGCCCGGCGCCCATTCCCGAAGAGGGAAGATGGGTACAGGCGAAAGAAATTAAAGATATTTCGGGCTTGACGCACGGCGTGGGTTGGTGCGCCCCTCAACAAGGCGCCTGCAAACTGACATTGAATGTGAAAGACGGTATTATTCAGGAAGCGCTGATCGAAACCGTAGGCTGCTCTGGCATGACCCACTCGGCGGCGATGGCAGCCGAAGTGCTGGCCGGAAAAACAATCCTTGAGGCCTTGAACACCGACCTGGTGTGCGACGCCATCAACACCGCGATGCGCGAATTGTTCCTGCAAATCGTTTACGGACGTACGCAGAGCGCGTTCTCGGAAGGCGGCTTGCCGGTGGGCGCCGGCCTCGAAGACCTGGGCAAAGGCCTGCGCAGCCAGGTGGGCTCCATGTACAGCACGAACAGCAAAGGCGTGCGCTATCTCGAAATGGCCGAAGGCTACATCACCCGGATGGCTTTGGATGCCGGCGGTGAGGTCATCGGGTATGAATTTGTGCACCTCGGCAAAATGATGGAAGCCATCAAAAAAGGCGTAGCGCCGGCCGATGCGCTGAAACAGGCCACCGGCACCTATGGCCGCTTTGCCGAAGCCGCCAAATACGTTGATCCGCGGCACGAGTAATTAACAACTAATAATTAACAATTAACCATTAAGAATATGGCTTTATTTGAAAGTTACGACCGCCGGATTAACCAAATCAACGCGGTACTCAAAGAATATAACATCAAAGACCTCGAAGAGGCAAAGGCGATCTGTGCCGCCAAAGGCATCGATCCGTATAAAATATGCGAAGAAACGCAATCTATTTGCTTTGAAAATGCGAAATGGGCTTACGTGGTGGGCGCGGCTATCGCTATAAAAAAAGACTGCAAGAAGGCCGCCGAGGCTGCCGAGGCCATTGGTGTCGGGTTGCAGGCGTTTTGTATTCCCGGCTCTGTGGCCGACGACCGCAAGGTGGGGCTTGGGCACGGAAATTTGGCTGCCATGCTGCTGCGCGACGAAACGAAATGTTTCGCTTTTCTTGCAGGGCACGAGTCGTTTGCCGCGGCTGAGGGCGCCATCGGCATTGCTAAATCAGCCAACAAGGTGCGCAAGGAGCCCCTGCGCGTCATCCTCAACGGATTGGGCAAGGATGCGGCAATGATTATTTCCCGCATCAATGGCTTCACTTACGTGCAAACGCAGTTTGACTACGCCACAGGCGAGTTGAAGAAAGTAAAGGAAACGCCTTACTCTTCCGGCGAACGCGCCAAGGTGAAGTGCTACGGCGCCGACGATGTGCGCGAGGGCGTGGCCATCATGCGGAGCGAAGGCGTGGATGTGTCCATCACGGGAAACTCTACGAATCCTACGCGGTTTCAGCATCCGGTGGCGGGCACGTATAAGAAGGAATGTATGGAAACAGGCCGTAAATACTTTTCGGTGGCGTCGGGTGGCGGTACAGGACGTACGCTGCACCCCGACAACATGGCCGCCGGCCCGGCTTCCTACGGCATGACCGACACCATGGGACGCATGCACGGCGACGCCCAGTTTGCCGGCTCCTCATCGGTGCCCGCACACGTGGAAATGATGGGCTTTCTGGGCATGGGCAATAACCCGATGGTGGGCGCCACCGTAGGCGTGGCCGTAGCGGTGGAAGAAGCCATGAAAGGTTGAAAGCGATTATATGAAATTTTTTATTACCTTTGTGGCATAATCTTAAAACACTACTCTTATGGCACATTATCTCGACCCAAAAAACGATTTAATTTTTAGACACATCTTCGGCGAACACGAGCATTTATGCATGAGTTTGCTTAACAGCATATTGCCCCTGGAGGCGTCGCAGCGAATTGTCACGCTGGAGTATCAACAACCCGAATTAGTGCCGGAAATCCCCGGCCTGAAGGATTCCATTGTGGACGTGCGGTGCAAGGACAACTTCGGCCGCCAGTTCATCGTGGAGATGCAGATGTACTGGACCGACAGCTTCCGGAGCCGTGTGCTGTTCAACGCCTCCAAAGCGTATGTAAGGCAATTGGACGCGGGCAAGGATTACAAACTCCTGCAGCCGGTGTATGCGTTGAGCTTCGTGAACGAACCTTTCGACCGCGACTCGTCGGTGTACTACCACCACTACAAGATTGTCAACATAGAGAACAAGGAAAAACAGATTGAGGGGTTGGAATTTGTGTTCATCGAATTGCCCAAATTCCGTCCCACCAACCGGGCCGAGAAGAAGTTGTATGACCTGTGGTTGACGTTCCTGACCCAGATTAATGAGGGGGAGGAGAAGGTGCCGGAGGTATTGTTTGAGGAGGGCATAACCAAAGAGGCGCTGCAACACTTGGAGCGCTATTCCTACAGTAAAGGAGAACTTGACACGTACGACCGGTATTGGGACGTCATCCGCAAAGAGCGCATGTATTACCTCGACGCCTTGGATAAAGGGCTCGCAAAAGGTCATGCAGAAGGGCTCGCAAAAGGTCATGCAGAAGGACTCGCAAAAGGTCATGCAGAAGGACTCGCAGAAGGCCGGGCAGAAGGCGAAGCCATTGGACTGGAAAAAGGCTTGCGGGACGTAGTGCTTAACGCTAAGCGCAAGGGACTCCCCATAACGCAAATCCAAGACATTACCAACCTGTCCAAAGAAAAAATCGAAGAAATATTGCACCAATAAGCAAATCCAAGCCTTCTTTTTAGATTTTGGAATTATGAAATTTTGGGCGCTACCCGCCGCCTAAGAAGTCAATTCCTTAAAAATTTCTTCCAGTGACTGTTGTTGCAAGTCAATGGCGCCGGTGGGTTTGTCGAATACAATATTCCCCTTGTTGATAATGACGATGCGGGAGCACATGGCTTCCACCTCCTGCATGATGTGGGTGGACAGCAGCACGGTGTGGTCGTGGCCGAGCGACCGTATCAGTTGCCGGATGTCGGTGATTTGGTTTGGATCAAGCCCCGATGTGGGTTCGTCGAGAATGAGTGTCTCCGGCTCGTGCAGCAAGGTTTGTGCCAAACCCACCCGCTGACGGTACCCTTTCGACAGTTGCCCTATTTTCTTATGTTGTTCGGGAGTGATTCCCGTGAGGGCAATGACTTCCGCCGCGCGTTTTTTCGCTTTGCGCCCCAACCCTTGCAAGCGCCCCATCAACTCAAGGTATTCGCGGACATACAGGTCGGGATACACCGGGTTGTGTTCCGGCAGATAGCCGGTGCCGCGCCGCGCCGCCAACGGTTGTTCGGCGATGTTAAACCCGTTCACGACGACCGTTCCCGTATCGGCCGGCAAGTACCCTGCCAGAATTTTCATTAACGTGGATTTTCCGGCGCCGTTGGGCCCCAACAAACCCACCACCTGCCCCTTGGGGATGTCAAGGCTAACATTTTGCAGCGCTGTTTGCGTTCCGTATAATTTGCTGACGTGTTGGACAGTTACCGGCATATTGGCATGTTTAAAGTTAAAGACAAATGTACAAAAAAATCCCGCCGCATTTGTCTTTTTACGAAAAAAATAATACTTTTACACTTTAAACATTTACATTATGATAAAATTAGCAGTAGGTATTGACATTGGCGGAACCAACACGGTTTACGGCATTGTAGATGAACATGGGAAAATTTATGGAGAAGGACATTTCCCGACGCGGAAATATGCGGACTTCGAGCTTTTCATGCAGGCGCTGGCCGATAATATAAAATCATTGGCCACCAACGTATCCGAAAATTATGAATTGATCGGATTAGGGCTTGGCGCGCCCAACGCCAATTATTATACCGGGAATATTGAATTTGCGGTGAATTTATTGTGGACGGGCGTGTTGCCCATTGCGCA
>JAIRLC010000054.1 GCA_031259645.1 Prevotellaceae bacterium
ACAAAATATTATGCCTACGGCTACAACCCCGCTGCCGGAGCTTTTCATTTGCAAGACAAACGTGAAATAGGGAACTTCCCTTACATTGATGTGTTTGTAAATATGAAATGGAAACGCGCTACCATCTTTATAAAATATTTAAACCTCGGACAGGAATGGGGCAATAAGGATTATTTCTCGGCCTTGCATTATATCAGGCCGCAACATGTCATCAAAATAGGCATTGCGTGGCCGTTCTACCTGTAATAATTCAGAACATAGAGCATAGACTTCTAGACAATAGAACATAGACTTTTAGATAATAGACAAATTCATAATTCATAACTCATAACTCATAATTCATGTTATTCCGCCTTAATGGTACGGTCGGGACTGATGCGCGAAATAATGAGTACCGGCAAGGCCAGCAGCAGCGTGATGCCTGCAAACCCGAACACATTCACCAACAAAATGGGAATGAGCTGGAACAAAACAGGGACGCTGTCCACGTAATACGTCACAGGGTCGAGGGCGATAAAGTGGAAATGTTGTTGCAACAGTCCTAAAGTAAAAGCAATAAGGTTGCCCCACACCATGCCTTTAAGCGTGATAAAAGCAGCCCGGTAGAGAAATATGCGTTGCACGCCCGTATTGCGCATGCCCAGCGCCTTGAGCAGTCCAATCATCGACGTTTTTTCAAACACCATAATAAGCAGCCCCGAAATCATATTGAAGCCCCCCACGAGGAGCATCAGCACCAGAATAATCCACACATTCATGTCGAGCAAATTGAGCCAATCAAACAAAAACTGATAGAGGTCGGTCACTGTTTGTACTTTGAGGCGCAGTCCGTCATCCGCCATGTTAAAGGCTTGCAGGTCATCAATCGTTTCGGCCACCGCGTTCATTTGCTTAAAGTCGCCGGTAAAGACCTCCACTGCCGACGCCTGCCCTTTGCTCCAGCCGTTCAACGTGCGAATATGGTTAATGTCGCATACGATAAGGGCATTGACCATATCGTCGAGTTGCGCATTATAAATTCCGCTAACGGTAAACCGGCGCACGCGGGGCGGATTTTGGATGAAATACATATCGAAACGGCTGCCGGTGTCCAACCGCAGTTGCCGGGCAAGGCGCAAAGGCACCAATACACGGTTCGACAAGGCTGTGTCGGTGTAAACAGGCATCTCCCCTGCCGTCAAGCACGAATTAAAAAATTGCGGATCGTAGGTTTCATCCACACCTTTTAATACAGCGCCTTGAATTTCATCATCGGTTTTGATGATGCCGCCTTTCGTGGCAACGGGTTGCGCATGGCGTACACCTTCCAGTTGCATGATGGCCGGGATGTCGGCGCGGCGAATGTCAATGGGCGCCGCCTCAAACGACATGTTGCCGTCGTAATTATTCAGCACGATATGCCCCGTAAGCCCCACCGCCTTGTTTCGTATCTCGCTTTGGAAGCCAGCGGTTACCGCCATGGCGACGAGCATCACCGCTACACTGATGGCCACGCTCCCGGTGGCAATACGCACCGTAAGCCGCGACAACTTTGTTCCATGCGTTTTATCGGTTGTAATGCGGCGGGCGATAAAAAATTCCGTTGATTTTCCGTTTTTTTGCATAAATATGCGCAAAGGTATTGAAAAATTACGGAATTGTTAGTACATTTGCGCTCTGAAAATGCGGAAGTAGCTCAGTTGGTAGAGCATCAGCTTCCCAAGCTGAGGGTCGCGGGTTCGAACCCCGTTTTCCGCTCCACAGGGTTACCACCAAAGCTTAGCACCACTAAGGCTTTCCAGAAAATTAAATGTTTATTAAAAATGTTTACTTTTCGCAACATCAAAAAATAATTGCCCTAAAATTTTGTTATTCAAAGCAATTTACATATCTTTGTATAAATTTTAGTATTTAGACTATAATTAACTTTTATTTTTATTAATTTTTTTATTTTCGTTCTATGAACATTTTTGTATCCAGTTTAAGTTTCAAAGCCAATAATGAGGACTTGAAACGTTTGTTCGAAACTTACGGTGAGGTTTCTTCTGCCCGTATTATCACCGACCGTGACTCTCGTCGCTCTAAAGGCTACGGCTTTGTAGAGATGCCTAATGATGAGGAAGGTCAAGCCGCAATCAATGCGCTCAACGGCTCCGAACAAGGAGGACGGGCTATCAACGTATCGATAGCTCGTGAACGTGAACAACGCAGCTACTAAAACTTCTTGTTTTATATAGCGAAAAAACAAGCCGTTCTTTCACAGGGCGGCTTGTTTTAGTCATTTATTTACTACAAAATATATTTATGGCCACAACAGCAGATTTTAAAAACGGACTTTGTATTAATTTTAACGGAAAACCATGCGCTATTGTGTGGTTTCAACATGTAAAACCCGGAAAGGGAGGCGCTTTTGTAAAAGTGAAAATGCGCAATCTTGAAAACGGGCGAATATTGGAAAACACTTACACCGCCGGCGAGAAAATCGACACTATCCGCATTGAACGCCGCCCCTACCAGTTCCTGTACAAGGACGATTCGGGCTTCCATTTCATGCACGGCGAAACGTTTGAGCAAATAGACTTGCAAGAAGAAATGAT
>JAIRLC010000132.1 GCA_031259645.1 Prevotellaceae bacterium
CCGCCCGATATGGCGCATGCCCCCATAGCGATTACATACTTCGGCTCCGCCATTTGGTCGTAAAGGCGTTTGAGCACCGGCGCCATTTTATGCACAATGGTTCCGGCTACCATAATAAAATCAGCTTGGCGCGGACTGGCGCGGGTCACTTCAAACCCAAACCGGGAAAAGTCGTAGCGGGCAGCGCCCACCGACATGTATTCAATACCGCAGCAACTGGTGGCAAACGTCAGCGGCCACAATGAATTGGAGCGCCCCCAATTTATCAACTGGTCGAGACTGCCCATAATAATATTTGTGCCAGCGGCGCGAAGTTGTTCCAAGGCCTCGTTATCCTTGAAATCTTCATATTTCATCGATTTAATTTTTACTTCCATTCCAAAGCTCCTTTTTTCCATGCATACGCCAATCCAAGAATTAAAACCACTAAAAAGAACAATACAGTGATAAGCCCATCCACGCCCATTGCCCTGACGGATGCCGCCCATGGGAAGAGCAGCACGGTTTCTACATCAAACAGCAGAAATAAAATGGCAAACAGGTAATACCCCGCATGAAACTGCATCCATGAATGGCCGCGCGTAGGAATACCACATTCGTAGGCTTCTGCTTTCTGCTTATTATAAGAACGCGGGGAAATGAGCCGCGCAATCACCATAGCAGCAACCACCAATGCTATTGCCGTTAGTAAAACCACTAAAAATAAGGATAAATTCATAATGCTGAAATAAATAATTTTGTGCGCAAAGGTAACTGTTTTTTTGTACATTGACAAGGGTTCCTGCGCGTGGATACCAAACATTATAATTTTCATTTCCATGTAACCCTAAAATAGCATTTTTATAAAACATTATTTATCAATATACTAAAAAATGTATTATTATTTTAACAGTATATTTATTTTGCTAATATCAAAAAAAAGTTATAACTTTGGTCGCTTTATGAAAATCGTATAAAATCTAACTTTTATAAAAACAAGAAAAATTTAAATATCATGAAAAAAACTGAAAATCAAAAAGGAAAAAATGCAAAAAAGAGAATAGGAATTTCCGCATTCCCTATCATTATTCTCTGCTTTTTATTGGCGCTCATCGTATATGAGTTTGTGTACGGTAACCCGGAAAACTTTATGAATGGTGACCCGAATAACCATCCGTTACCCGGAAACCTGTTGGGGACTATTTATAAAGGTGGCGTTATTGTACCGGTTATCCAAACCCTTTTGTTTACTGTAATAGTATTGAGTATCGAGCGTTTTATTGCCATAACTAAATCCAAAGGAAAGAAAAACCTGCAACAATTTGTAACCAAAGTGAAGAGTGCATTAGACGCCAATAATGTGGAAGAAGCCGGCTCACTTTGTGATGCACAAAAAGGAAGCGTAGCCAATGTAGTAAAAAGTTCTTTGAGAACCTACGTAGAAGTAAGCGCAAACCCGCAATTAACAAAAGAAGAAAGGCAATTGGCGCTTCGTAAAGACCTTGAAGAAGCGACCATGCTGGAACTTCCTTCCATGGAACAAAATTTACCGGTTATTGCCACCATTACCACGTTGGGAACATTGATGGGACTGTTGGGTACCGTTATCGGGATGATCAGGTCATTTGCCGCTTTGGCCGGCGCCGGCGGAACAGACTCTATCGCCCTTTCCACAGGTATTTCGGAAGCGTTGGTTAATACGGCATTCGGTATCGCCACAGGTGCGTGTGCGGTAATTTCCTACAACTTCTTCACTACAAAAATTGATGGTATTACCCACAGTATTGATGAAATAGGCGCATACTTGGTACAAACTTTTTCCGGAAACAAATAATTTGCGCCCATTAAATTATCTGTTATGAGTAAAAAAATCAAGAAAAAGTCCACCTTTATTGATATGACTGCCATGAGTGACGTGACAGTGCTGTTGTTGACTTTCTTTATGTTGACCTCGACTTTCGTGCAGAAAGAGCCGGTGCAGGTGAATCCGCCGCAATCCGTGTCCGAGATCAAAATACCGGAAACCAACATCGTATCAATATTGATAGAGCCCAACGGCAAGGTGTTCATGTCGCTCGACAAACAGCCTGACCGGTGGGAAGTATTAAAAAAGATGGGTGAAAGCTACAACATCAATTTCACTGAAGAGGAACTGAAGAAATTCAGCCTGGCCCCTTCTTTCGGCGCACCTATTCAAGGCATGAAGCAATTTCTTGGCCTGCCGTCGGAGGAACAAGATAAAATAATTATGGATCTCGGTATTCCCTGCGACAGCACCAACAATCAATTCAGAGAGTGGATGCGGCTTGCACGGGAAGTAAATAAAAATTTAGTGATCGCTATCAAAGCCGATCAGAACACGCCGTATCCTATGATAAGAGACATCATGAACACACTTCAGGATTTAAGGGAAAATCGGTATAACCTGATTACTTCCTTAAAAAACATGCCTGAAATATAAAACAGGAATTAGATTATGGCAGAAATTCAACAAAAAGATGATGGTGGCGGCAAAAAGGGTAAGCAGAAGAAATTCAATATCCACGTGGATTTCACGCCTATGGTGGATATGAACATGCTGCTCATCACCTTTTTCATGCTCTGTACGACAATGAGCAAACCGCAAACTATGGAAATCAGCATGCCGAGAAAGGACGTGGTCAGTGAAGATGAACAGGAAAAAATAAAGGCGTCAAACGCTATCACGGTCTTGCTGGGAAAAGACGATAAAGTATATTATTACTTTGGCGAACCCACTTATGACGATCCCGATTTGCTTAAAGAAACAGACTTCTCTGGAGAAGGATTACGGACAATACTGTTAGGGCGCAATCAGGAAGTGGTGCAACAAATGAAAGAACTAAAAGCGAAAAGAGAAAAACTGGAAGTGACGCTCGAACAATATAAGGAACAATCCATAGAGATTAAGAAAAACAAAAATTCTCCTGTGGTATTGATTAAAGCTTCCGATTTCTCGACCTACAAAAACTTGATTGATGCGCTGGATGAAATGCAAATATGCAATATCGGACGTTATGCCATTGTGGACATTGTGGCCGGCGACCTGCGCCTGTTGCAAGACCTGACACATGATGGCTATGCCCCTGAATTGAAAGAAGAAATAATATATAAAGAAAAACAATAAGAAGATATGGCAAAGGATATTAACATAACCAGTAGAGAGTGGTGCGAGTTAGTCTTTGTGGGAAAAAACAAAGGCTATGGCGCGTATGCACTTCGTAAGGATTCATCCAAACGCCATATTATAGCATACATTGTAATTATTGCCTGTATTATATTTGTGATGCTTGCTCCTACTTTGGTAGAACTCCTGACTCCTGTGAAACAAGACACAGGAATTACCGAAGTAACGGCGTTATCGGATATTCAAATAGAACTGCCCGATGAAAATAAAATAGAACAAGTGAACGTACCGCCTCCTCCGGCATTGAAAACGACGATTAAGTTCACGGCGCCCGTCATTAAAAAAGACGAAGAAGTGCCGGAAGAAGACATCAAGACCCAAGAGGAATTGTTTGAAGCCAAGGCTGCTATTTCAATAGCCGACGTAAAAGGGAACGATGAAGATACAGGGAAGGATATTGCTGACCTTGACGAACACCGGCTCATTGTAGAACAAAAGGACGAGGTATTTCTGGTAGGCTCGGTAGAGCAAAATCCCGAATTTCCGGGCGGACAGGAAGCCATGATGAAATGGATTTATAACGAATTGAAATATCCGGTTATCGCAATGGAAATGGGTATTGGAGGTCGTGTTACTGTGTCGTTCGTAGTGGGAAAAGACGGTTCAATACGCGATATAGCCATCATGCGCGGGGTTGACGCCTCGCTGGATAAAGAAGCGGTGCGCGTGGTGTCGAAAATGCCCAAATGGATTCCCGGACGACAAGGAGGAAACCCTGTATCTGTTAAATTTATGTTGCCTATTGTATTCAAAATGCAACAACGGTAATTTATAACGCATGACTGTACGGTATTATCAGATAAGCTGTCTTTTAATCTGCTTGTTGTTGGTTGCATGCCGTGGGAAAAAACCGGGAACACCTGATGACACGCTGTTTAGCGGTGTAATCAGGATAGCTGCCGATGAAACATTATCTCCTTTTGTACAAGAGGAGATAAATGTTTTTGAAATGCAATACCCGATGGCCGGTATCGTTCCTCGCTACACCAACGAAGTAGAAGCAATGAATTTATTGTTGCAGGATAGCGTACGTCTGGTTGTTGCCACGCGACCTTTAACTTCTGAAGAAATTATCACTTTTCAAAACCGGAAATTCTTTCCGAAATCCATAAAGATCGCCACAGACGGCATTGCGTTGATCACACACAAACAAAACCCCGATTCTATCATCAACGTGGCCGGACTGCGGCAAATATTTTCCGGACAAGTATCGCGGTGGGAACAATTGTTCCCCACATCCAAATCCCGCCCCCTACATATCGTGTATGACCATCCGAACTCAAGCACGGTGCGCTATGTGCTGGATTCCATTTGTCCGGGACAATCATTATCCGACCGCTCCTACGCCGCCGGAACAAACCGGAAAGTCATAGAGTACGTAGCACAAACCCCCAATGCCTTGGGCGTTATCGGCGTAAACTGGATCAGCGAAGAATATGATTCGTTGAGCAGGGAGTTCCTATCCGAAGTCCAAGTCATGCGGGTAAGCCGTGAAGAAATACCTACACGGAAAAATAGTTTTCAGCCCTACCAATACTATCTTTACACCGGGCAATATCCATTGACGCGAAACATATACATCAATTTAAACGATCCCCGAAGTGGATTACCGACCGGATTAACATCTTTTATCACTGCTTCAAGAGGACAACGGATTATCCTCAAGGCAGGATTATTACCGGCCACAATGCCTGTAAATATAGTAAACATAAGAAATGAATTTTAAAATTAGAATATAGTTATGAAGACATTAAAAATAATAAGCTGTGCCTGTTTTGTATTGGCAAGTTGGACGTGTATGGCGGATAACCGTACCGGCATTAATTTATACGAATCGGGGATGTACCGCACTGCAAAAGTATTTTTTCTAAAGCAGTGGAACAATGGGAATGCCTCGCCGGAAGAAAAAGCAGAAACATGCTATTATTTGGGTGAAGTTTATTTGAAATTAAATCGACCCGATTCGGCTTTTTTCTATTATAGCAAAGGCCTGGAAGCGTCTGCTACCGACCCGTTCAACAAAATAGGAACGACAAAATTGTCCTTGAAAGAATCTTCTTCAAAAGGAACTTTGACGAAAGAAACGAAAAAAGCAATAGAAGAGGCTTTCAATAATGCTATTAAAACAAATAAAAAAGATGTGAGAATCCTGTTGGCTGTGGCGGAAGCATACGCCTACGCCGGGGACTACGACAAAGCCGCCGAATATATCAAACAGGCGAAAAAAGCAAATGCCAAAAGCGGATTACCCTACATGCTGGAAGGTGATATTGTGCTCTATAAAAATCAAGAAAATCGCGGAGATGCCGGCACCAAATACGACAATGCCATCTATTTCTCCCCCGACCTTATAGGCGCCTACGTAAAGAGCGCCCGTATTTATATGCCGGTGAACAGCGCGGTGTCATTAGAAAAATTAACCGCTATACAAAATATAGATCCGGCTTTTAACGGCCATTACCAACTGCTCAGTGAACTGTACGAAAGGCAAGGCAACATGAAACTTGCCGTACAACATTATACCAAATTTATTGACGACAAAAACTATGACGAAGAACATTCTCTCAAATATGCCGGCCTGCTTTACTTCGATAAACAATATGACAAAGTATTGCCGGTAGTGACTTCCGTATTGAAAAAACATCCCGACAATTTGGTGGCCAAGCGCCTGCATGCATACGCCCTGTCGAAAACACAATCGGGGCAGCAAAGTGTAGACGCCATCAAACGTTTTATGCAAACAGCGCCCAAAGACAGATTGATTTCATTAGATTATCAGACCTATGCAGAACAATTGGAAGCCAATAAACAATACGCCGAAGCGGCTGTAAATTATACGAAAGTCATACAATTAGACGATACAAAAAAAGACTTGCTAAAAGATATCGGCAACATGTATGAAAAAAATCATCAATCCGATTCTGCCATTTTTTACTATACGCTTTATTTGGATTTCATCGGACAACCCGATCCTGCCATTTATTTCAACATAGGACGCAATTATTACCACTTGGGAACGGATTCGCTGAACACGCCGGAAAACAGGCTGGCGGCGCTCTACAAAGCGGATTCTACATTTACTAAAATTAAGGAACTTGCGCCGACGAGCTTTTTGGGACACTTCTGGCTCGCACGCACCAACTCCATGATTGATCCGGAAGCCTCGCAGGGATTGGCTAAGCCTTATTATGAAAAGGTCATCGAAATTTTGCTGGATCAGGCCGACCGCTACAAAAAAGAACTGATCGAAAGCTACAAATATCTGGGTTATTATTACTATATGCAAGCCGATGCGATTATGAAGAAAAATAAGAATAATCCCGATAAAGCAAGAAATGAATTTCTCACAGCAAAAGATTTCTTTTCAAAAGTACTGGAACTCAATCCTGACGATACTGTCGCAAAAGATGCCATTGAAGGTATTAAAATAAAATAGGCACGCAAATCAACATGCGGTGGACAGGAAGGAAAGAATGGGTAAAGTACGATTAGTTACTACCGACTACTGTTTTATTTTAGCAGCAAACTTCCTCTTATATTTCGGTTTTTACCTGCTGTTGCCGGTATTGCCGTTTTACCTGATCGACGTCTTTCATACCGCTAAATCGGAGGTAGGAATTATTTTGTCGTGCTATGTCGTTGCAGCCCTTATGATCCGCCCTTTCTCCGGTTATTTGCTTGACACGTTTGCCCGAAAGCCGTTTTACCTTTTGGCTTTTTTCCTTTTTACCGCAGTATTTGCAGGCTATCTGGTCGCCGGCACGCTCGCTCTTTTTATCGTATTGCGCGTGTTTCACGGGTTTTCATTCGGAGCCGTATCGGTGGCCGGAAACACGATTGTGATTGACATTACACCTTCGTCGCGAAGGGGCGAAGCATTGGGCTACTACGGACTGTCCAACAACATCGCTATGGCTGTAGGCCCCATGACAGGCCTGTTCCTGCACGATTATTACACTTTTGATGTGATCTTCCTGTGTTCGCTCACATCCTGCGCACTCGGTTTTTTCATGGCCATGAAAGTGAAAACGCCGGCAAAACAACCCGCAAAAAGAGAACCGTTATCGCTCGACCGTTTTATTTTATTGAAAGGTATTCCTGTCAGCGTGGTTTTGATTTTACTATCTATTCCTTATGGTATGACGAGCACCTACATCGCCATGTATGGCCGCTCTATTGGTATTGAAGGAAGCATCGGGATTTTCTTTACCCTACTGGCTGTGGGAACCGCCATTTCCCGCCTGTTTTCCGGGAAACAGGTGGACCGGGGCCGCATACCGCAAGTCATCACCTTCGGTATGGTCATGGTTTGCCTGTGCTTCTTCATCCTCTCCGGTTGCGCATGGTTGATGGAACTAAATCCGGCAACAGGAAAAAATGTTTTTTTCAGCACGGCGCTCTTTTTCGGGTTAGGCTTCGGGAGCATGTTCCCTGCATTCAACACCATGTTCGTAAATCTTGCTCCCAACAACCAGCGGGGCACCGCCACGTCCACCTACCTCACCTCATGGGACGTAGGCGTGGGATTGGGGCTGGTAGCAGGCGGCTACATTGCCGAAATAAGCACCTTGCAGCATGCTTATTGCTTCAGCGGATGCCTGATTATGCTATCCACCCTTATTTTCACATGGAAAATCACGCCTTTCTATGCAAAAAATAAATTGCGATAAACGATGATCAAACGAAA
>JAIRLC010000053.1 GCA_031259645.1 Prevotellaceae bacterium
ATATCGTTTATGTCGATTACAATACGGCACAGCGGGGAAATCCGCATGTCGATCCGGAATACACAAATTCCGTAGAGCTCGGATATAATCTCAGTTTTAGCCACAATACTTTTTCTGCAACCTTGTTTCACCGGGCGCGCAAAGATAAAATCGAACGGCTTCGCGTCCCGTATCATACAAGCGTAACGCTCGATTCCATAGCCAACGTGGGCAATGATTATGCTACCGGCATCGACCTGTCTGCCACTTCACAACTGAAACGGTTTTGGAACCTCGATGCCAACACCAGTTTCTATTATTACCGGATTGATAACCAATTTAAGATAGACAATGATGAAGAAAGCTGGAATTGGCAGTTGGCCGTCAACAATAATTTTGATGTGGCGAAAGACACACGCATGCGCCTTGAGGCTTACTATGTAGGCCCGATGGTCAGCACACAGGGGCGTGTTGACGGATTCTTCTACTTAAATTTCACCGTATCCCAGCAACTGATGAAACGCAGCCTAACGGCCAGTCTTATGGTAAGAGACGTCCTTTCCACAGCCGAATACATCCATAAACGCGCGGGAGAGGGCATGGAGTCGCTCAGTAAGATATATCCGCGCTCCCCGCTGTTTACCGTATCCTTGTCATACACCTTCAACAATTTCAAGCGACAACAACAAGCTGAGCGCGCAAACCACGACATGTTTGAAGGTACGAACCGGTAATATGGTGCTAAATTACAAAACTTATTTTGTACTTTAATAATAAATGCTTATATTTGCCGCTCTTTCGGTATGAAAGTTTATACATAATGTCTAACTCGTTAATTTTAAAAAACTTTAAAAATGTCAAAATTAAATGAAGAAATCCTCGGAGAGGATGAGGTACAAATCCCCAAGCAGGAGGATGAAATTGTGGAGCCCCTTGTGGAAGACGTTCCTGTGGAAGACGTGCTTCCTAAAAAGCAACGTGCAAGCAATGTTTCGGTAGATAATAATACATTCGACTGGGACGCTTATGAAAAAGAAGCTGCGATAGATAGCGCGGCTAAAGCGGAAGTCGAAACCCAATATGAACAAACCCTGTCGAAGATCATTGAAAATGATGTGGTGGAAGGCACGGTGGTGAGCATGAACAAACGCGAAGTGATTGTGAACATCGGATACAAGAGTGAAGGTGTGATCAGCATTAGCGAGTTTCGTTACAACCCCGACCTGAAAGTAGGCGACAAAGTGGAGGTTTATGTAGAAAGCGCAGAAGATAAACGCGGGCAGTTGATGCTTTCGCACAAGAAAGCGCGCGCCATGCGCTCGTGGGACCGGGTGAACCAGGCCCTCGAAACAGATGAAATAGTGAAAGGATACATTAAATGCCGCACCAAAGGCGGTATGATTGTGGATGTGTTCGGTATCGAAGCGTTCCTTCCGGGATCGCAAATCGACGTGAAGCCCATCCGCGATTATGATGTGTTTGTGAACAAAACCATGGAATTTAAGATTGTGAAAATTAACCACGAGTTCCGCAATGTGGTGGTTTCTCACAAAGCGCTTATTGAAGCCGAACTTGAAGCCCAGAAGAAAGAAATTATCAGTCGTCTTGAAAAAGGACAGGTACTTGAAGGCGCTGTGAAGAATATCACGTCTTATGGCGTATTCATTGACCTTGGCGGTGTGGACGGATTGATTCACATCACCGACTTGTCGTGGGGACGTATTAATCATCCCGAAGAAATTGTGCAGCTCGACCAAAAGATTAACGTGGTGATCCTCGACTTTGACGATGCAAAGAAACGCATCGCCCTTGGCTTGAAACAGCTCACCCCGCATCCGTGGGACGCCTTGGACGCCGACCTGAAAGTGGGCGATAAGGTGAAAGGCCGGGTAGTGGTGATTGCCGATTATGGCGCGTTTATTGAGGTACAACCCGGCGTGGAAGGCTTGATTCACGTGTCGGAAATGTCGTGGTCGCAACACTTGCGCAGTGCACAGGACTTCATGAAAGTGGGCGACGAAGTGGAAGCCGTAGTGCTGACGCTCGATAAGGAAGAACGCAAGATGTCGTTAGGCATCAAACAACTGAAACCCGATCCGTGGGCTACTATCGCCGAGCGGTATCCGGTGGGCTCGCGCCACGAGGCCAAAGTGCGCAACTTTACTAATTTCGGCGTATTTGTGGAACTCGAAGAAGGCGTGGACGGCTTGGTACACATCAGCGATTTGTCGTGGACAAAGAAAATCAAACATCCGGGTGAATTTACTTCTATCGGCAGCATCCTTGAGGTTATTGTGCTGGAAGTGGATCAGGATAACCGCCGCCTCAGCCTCGGTCACAAACAGCTTGAGGAAAACCCGTGGGATGTGTTTGAAACCGTATTCCTTATTGATTCGATACACGAAGGCACCATCACCGCCATTAATGATAAGACCGCTTTCGTGGCGTTGCCTTATGGCGTGGAAGGGATGGCGTCGATCAAACAGTTGGTTAAGGAAGACGGCACGACAGCCAAGATAGATGAAAAAATTCCTTTCAAAGTGCTGGAGTTCAACAAGGGCGCTAAACGCATCACCTTGTCGCACACCCGTACTTTTGAAGATGCCAAGCATGAAAGCGAGGCAAAGGAAAAAAATACGGAAGCGGAAACTACGCAAAGAGCCGTTAAGAAATTGAAAGCTAATTTGGAGAAAACCACTTTAGGTGATATTAGCGAACTGGCTGCTTTAAAATCGGAAATGGAAAACAACCAATAACTCAAACTCATGTAAAAAAAAGCCGGATTCCTTTATGTTTCCGGCTTTTTTCGTATATTTGTTTTTAATTAAAAAAGCGCATGAAAAAAATTTTAGCCGTCACCCTGTATTGTGTTTGCAATATTATACTTCAAGCCCAGACGTCGCAAGACCTGCAAAAAGGTTACGAGAAATACGGGCGGTTGCTCTACTATATCAACAGTCATTATGTGGATACCGCCCACATTCATAAATTAGTGGAGAAAGCCGTTGTAAACACCCTCCGGAATCTCGATCCTCATTCTGTATATTTGAGCGCCGAAGATGTGAAAGCGGCTAACGAGCCGCTGGAAGGCAATTTTGAAGGTATTGGCGTGGAATTTAATATCCTGTCCGACACCCTCATGGTGGTGAGCCCCATAACCGGCGGCCCTTCGGAAATGGTGGGCATAAAGGCCGGCGACCGGATTGTTACCGTGGACGGGAAAAATATTGCCGGCATCGGATTAAAAAATAATGACGTTTTCAAAATGCTGCGTGGGCCGAAAGGCACTGTGGTAAATTTGGAAATTATGCGTAAAGAGGTAACGGAGGTTTTGCAGTTCCGGGTGGTGCGCGACAAAATCCCTATTTTCAGTCTTGATGCGGCTTATGAAGTGCAGCCCGGCCTGGTTTACCTGCGTTTAAACCGCTTTTCGATGACTTCCCTTCAGGAGATAAAGGACGCGATGGCCCAGTTTAAGAAAAAGCCGAAAAAAATGATTCTCGATCTGCGCGATAATGCCGGCGGGGTTTTGCAAGCGTCTATTGATTTAGCCAATCAGTTTTTTGATAAGGGGTATTTGTTGGTTTATAATGAAGGATTGCATTGGCCGAAAACAATGGAAATATCGACCGACGAAGGGTTTTTCAAGGAAGGGAAGCTGGTGGTGCTGATTGACGAAGGCAGCGCGTCGGCCAGCGAGATTGTGGCGGGCGCCATACAAGATTGGGACCGCGGCACGCTCATAGGCCGCCGCTCATTCGGCAAAGGATTGGTGCAGCAACTGTTGCCCCTCACCGATGGCTCGCAAGTACGCCTGACGGTGGCGCGCTATCATACCCCCACAGGACGCGCCATCCAACGCCCTTATGATGCCGGCCATATCGAAAAATACTACGACGATTTGTATAAACGATACTCCAATGGGGAGATTTACAGCAAAGACAGTATTCATTTTCCCGACTCGCTGAAATATTACACGTTGAAGGAGAAACGGCTGGTATATGGCGGCGGCGGTATTATGCCCGATGTGTTTATGCCGCTGGACACCACCTACTACTCGGTTTATTTTTCGAAAATGGTGCGTATGGGTTTGTTCTCTCAGTTTGTGCTGCATTATATGGATGAAAACCGTGCCGCCCTGCAAAAGCAGTATAAGAAATTTGCCGATTTTGACAGGAAATACGAAGTGGACGATACGCTTTTTGAGGCGCTACTCAGTTACGCCGAAAAACAAAAACTGCCGCGAAACAATGATGATATTGCCATATCCGCGCCGCAAATGAAGCTCGTACTCAAAGCCTACATTGCTCGTACACTATGGGGTACGGGCGTCTATTTTGAAACAGTGAACAGGCACGATAAGATGTTTCAGAAAGCGGTAGAGTTGCTTTCCGTAGGCAGCGGGCAGTAGCAGTGGGCAGTGTAAAACCGCGTGACCTCCGTTCAGACAAGGGGCATAACGGCTACGCCGAACAGGGCGTCAATTCCACAGCGTATCCCAGCGCCGAGGCAATACGGTAGAAAGTTGCCACACTTGGAACGGTTGCACCCTTTTCTATACGTGAAATATAAGACTTGTCTGCACCAATGCGTTCGGCAAGTTCCGACTGTGTTATCTTTGCATTTTTGCGGGCATCAAGCAATACCTGCGCACTATAAAAAGCATAGGCCTCTTCGTCAAATTTGGAGCGTTCCGGCGTGCCATGTGCGCCATATTGCGCTGTCAGTACGTCGCTATAGTTTCTTATTTTGTGATCGTTTGTCTGCATAGTATGCCTCCTTTATTTGTAATGCTTTTTCTATTTCTCTTGTTGGCTTATGCAATTCTTGATGTGAAAGCGTTGCACTAAACCGCTCGAAGTAGCCGCCATACGTGATAACCACTCTTTTCATTCTGCAAAAATAGTAAAAGTTGTACAATTAGGCAATATTTGGGCTGTATTTTAGACAGAAAACCAAAAATAAGAACACGGATGCAACTCCGTTCAGACAAGGTAGAACCTTGCCCCAACAGGG
>JAIRLC010000070.1 GCA_031259645.1 Prevotellaceae bacterium
ACGGCATCGGCTATTTTCTTGGCGGTGGTTTCACCCACATAGCGGATACCCAATGCAAAAAGCACGCGGGGAAAAGGTGTTTTCTTGGATTGTTCAATGCCTTTGAGCAAATTATCAACTGATTTTTCGCCCATGCGTTCCAAGGGGAGAAGCTGTTCCTTGTGCAAGTGGTACAGGTCGGCCACGTGATGCACCAAGCCTTTGTGGTATAACAGCTCTACCGTTTCAGCGCCAAGTCCCTCGATATTCATGGCTTTGCGGGTAATAAAATGCTCGATACGGCCGATAATCTGCGGCGGGCAACCGGTATCGTTCGGACAGTAATGCTTGGCCTCACCCTCGTCGCGTTTAAGTGCAGCGCCACAGGCCGGGCATTGGGTGATGTACTCGAAAGGCAGGCTGCCGGCAGCGCGTTGTGAGCAATCGACATCCACCACTTTTGGAATAATTTCACCGCCTTTTTCAATAATAACCGTATCGCCAAGGCGGATGTCGAGCAAAGCTATTTGGTCGGCATTGTGCAGTGAGGCGCGTTTTACGGTAGTTCCCGCAAGGAGCACAGGGTCGAGGTTTGCCACAGGCGTGATAGCGCCCGTGCGTCCTACTTGAAAATCGACAGACAGGAGGCGCGTAACGGCCTGTTCGGCCTTAAACTTGAAGGCTGTTGCCCACCGCGGCGATTTGGCCGTCATGCCAAGACGCCGTTGTTGCGCATAATCATTTACTTTAATCACTACACCGTCGGTGGCGTAGGGTAATGCTTTCCGGGCAGTGTCCCAATGATGAATAAACGCAAGCACCTCTTGCATGGAATTACACAACCGGATATGTCCGGAAATTTGAAAGCCCCATTCCTTGGCGGCCTGCAAACTTTCATAATGTGTACGAAACAGCCCGTCGCCTGCCGGCATGTAATACAAAAAACAATCCAAATTGCGGTTAGCGACAATAGAGGCGTCGAGTAGTTTAAGCGTGCCGGCAGCCGCATTGCGCGGATTGGCAAAAAGCGGCTCTTCTTCCTCAAAACGCTGTTTATTCAAGGCGTCAAACGCTGCAAAGGGCATAAAAATTTCACCACGGATTTCCAGTTCATCCGGAGGATTACCCCGCAACCGTAAGGGAATTGTGCGAATGGTACGCACATTGGCCGACACGTCATCGCCACGTTCCCCGTCTCCGCGCGTAATGGCTTGCGTCAATACGCCATGGGCATATATAAGGCTAATAGCCGTGCCGTCAAACTTCAATTCACACACATATTGCGGCGCCACATCCAATGTTTTTTGTACACGCCGGTCAAAATCCATCAATTCCCCCTCGGAATAGGTGTTGCTGAGCGACATCATGGGATACTTATGTTTCACCTGCACAAAAGACTCCGTAAGGTCGCTGCCTACGCGCTGGGTGGGCGAGCCGGGCTGTTGCAACTGCGGGAATTTACGTTCAATTCCTATAAGGTCCTGAAGTAATAAATCATATTCAAAATCACTAATCACAGGCTGGTTGAGCACATAGTAGCGATGATTGTGTTCGTCGATAATTTCCCGCAATCGGGCTGCACGTTGTGTGGCTTCTTTAAGATTCATGAGTTATTTCAAACAGTTTTATTCTTTCAGCAAGTCCGGTCGCAATAATTTTGTGCGTTTCAAGGCCTGCTCTTCCTGCCATTCGGCAATTAATTTATGATTACCCGACAATAACACATCAGGCACGCGCCAGCCGTTAAATTCTTCGGGACGCGTATAGAGGGGCGGCGCGAGCAATCCATCCTGAAAGGAGTCGGTGAGCGCCGAGGTTTCATCGGAAATCGCACCCGGTATCACCCGCGCCACCGCATCGACCAGCACGGCGGCAGCCAGTTCGCCGCCACTCAACACATAATCGCCGATTGATATTTCTTTCGTTATTAAATGTTCGCGGATACGGTGGTCAATCCCCTTGTAATGCCCGCACAGAATCATTATATTCACCATGGTCGAGAAATGGTTTACCGCCGGTTGCGCCAAGCGCTCGCCGTCTGGCGTCAAATAGATTATTTCGTCGTACCGCCGTTCCGCCTTCAGGTTTTCGATGAGTTCAAACACCGGCGCAATCATCATCACCATGCCCGCCCCTCCGCCAAAGGCGTAATCATCAACCTGCCGGTAGGCGCCCCGGCCGTATTCACGAACATTATGCACACGAATATCCACAATGCCTTTGTCCTGTGCCCGCTTAATAATAGAATGTCCCAGCGGACTTTCCAACAACTCAGGAAGCAGTGTTAAAATATCTATTCTCATCATACTGCAAATTTACATAAATTTTATTATCTTTGCTTTCTAATTGTGAAAACGAACTTGTAGCTTATGAATAATCAACCACAAAATACTGCTCCGGAGGAGCAATTCATCGCAGCTTCACATGCCGATGAAACTATGTCAGTGGAACTACACGAAGACGCCGCCATTCATGAAGAAGAAATGAATGAGGAGCACAGTACATTAAAATATATTCATCTTGAAAAAGAGGAATTGCTTGACGTCTTCGGAAAACTGCTCGAAACCCAACCTATTGAAGTCCTTCGCCGCGAAGCGGAAGCCATCAAGTCGGCGTTTTACAAATTTGTAAAACAGGAACTAAAGAAAAAACAACCGGAAGAAGAAACCGGCGGGGAGCCGCAGCCGGAGCCGGCTACAGAGGAACAACCTCAGGAGGTTGACGAGGTTACGGACAAGTTGGAAGAACAGTTTAAAGCACTTTATAACGAGTATAAACGCCGGCGCGCCGAACATACCCAGCAACTCGAAACACAAAAAGAGCAAAATCTTATTGTGAAGCAAGGTATTATTGACGAGCTCAAAGGTTTGCTTGAGAAACAGGAAGACATCAACCATACGTTTCCCACATTCCGCGAGCTCCAGCAACGATGGCGCGACACAGGCCCTATACCGATATCGCAAACCACCGATTTGTGGAATACGTATCAACATTATGTTGAATTATTTTACGATTATGTAAAAATAAATAATGAGTTGCGCGACCTTGATTTTAAGAAAAATCTTGAGGCAAAGACGCTGCTTTGCGAAAAAGCCGAGAAGCTTATTCTTGAATCCAACATCATTACTGCCTTTAATAAATTACAGAAATATCATGAAGAGTGGCGTGAACTTGGCCCCGTAGCCCGCGAATACCGCGAGCAAATGTGGGAACGTTTTAAAACCGCCACGTCCGCCATCAATAAAAAACATCAGGAATATTTTGAGTCGCAAAAAGAAGAACAGCGAAAAAACCTTGAACTCAAACAGCAGTTGTGCATAAAGGCTGAGGAATTAATTCAAATTGAAACCAAAGACAATAAAACATGGAACGAACATTCCAAGGCGATGGAAGAACTTCAGAAAATGTGGAGAACTATTGGTTTTGCGACCAAGAAAGAAAATACCCGCATTTTTGAGCGTTTCCGTGCCGCTTGCGACAAGTTTTACATAGCAAAACGCGATTTTTATAAGCAGTTCAAAACCGACATGCAGGAGAACTTGCAAAAGAAAACCGCCCTTTGCGAACAGGTTGAAAGCCTTATTGACAGCACGGACTGGAAAAAAACGACCGACAAACTTATCGGTTTGCAAAAGCAATGGAAAGAAATAGGCGCTGTGCCACGCAAACAGTCCGACGCCATTTGGAAGCGTTTTCGCACGGCCTGTGATACTTTTTTCAACAAAAAGAATGAGCACTTTTCTTCTATAGATTCCGAGCACGTTGAAAATTTGCGACAAAAACAGGCTATTATTGCAGAAATCGAAGCGTTCACGCCCTCCGGAAATCCTGAGGAAAACCTTACCGCCCTGCAAGATTTTCAACGCCGGTGGACGAGTATCGGGTTTGTTCCGTTTAAGGAAAAAGAACGCATACAAAACACCTATCGTACGGTCATTGACCAACAATTCAAAAACCTGAATATTACCGACAGCGAAAAGAAGATTATGCGTTTTAAATCGCGCATGAACGATATAAAAGGCGCCGGAGAGAAAGCCAACCGCGTTATCCGCACCGAACGGGAAAAGTTAGTTTACAAACTCCGGCAACTCGAATCCGACATTGCTTTGTGGGAAAATAACATTGGCTTTTTCGCCAAGTCAAAAAATGCCGAAGTCATGATTGCCGAAGTAAACCAAAAAATTGCAAAGGCAAAGGAAGAATTGCATGTTATAGAAGAAAAAATCAAATTAATAGAGAAACAGTACAATTAACCTATGAATAAGAATACAATTACAGGATTTGTCTTAATCGGCGCCATCGTTATAATTTTCACTTGGTATAATTCCAAAAATATTGAAGAACAACGCAAGTTACAATATCAACACGATTCTATCGCCCATGCCGAACAAGTTCGCCTGCATCAACAACAGGCGCTCGACAGCGCGGCGCCCATGCAAAAGACGCCGGCACAACCGCAGGAAACGGCAGTAAAAGCACAACCTTCCATGTTAGGCGCTGTGCTTGACGCCGCCACCACAGGCGAGGAACAATTTTTCCATCTTGAGAATAACCTCCTGTCACTTACATTTACCAACAAGGGCGGACGCATAGCCGCAGTTACCATAAAAAATTATCACACTTACGACAGCCTGCCTATCGTTCTTTTCAGTGGTAAAGAAAATGATTTCGCTCTTCAGTTTTTTACGAACCAGCAACTTTCCACTTCTTCTTTTTTCTTCACACCCGTCAGCATGCCGGCCAAGACAGCACTCTCTGAGACCGATTCGCTGACACAACTGGTCATGCGCCTCTCCATTGCCGACGACGCTTATATAGATTACATTTACACCCTGCGCCACAACAGCTACAAGGTTAACCTCGACATTAAGATGGTGGGGATGGATAAGCATATCCCAAGAAACGCCACCAATCTTGACCTTTACTGGTCGGCCGACATCCGCAGGCAGGAGCAAAATTTCTCAAACGAGAACAATTATTCCACTGTAGTATATAAATATCCGGGCGAGGTAAATACGGAGGAACTCCAGTCGCGGGGCGAAGGCGACCAAGCCAAGATACCCACCAAAGTGGAATGGATTGCGTTCAAAGACCAGTTTTTTTCCGCTATTCTTGTGGCGCCCGAAAATTTCACCCAAGCCGATGTGGCTTACAAGAGTTATACGGAAAACCATCCCGACCGAATGCTCATGCATTGCGACGCCGCTATGCAACTGGCCTACAATAGCAATAGTGAACAAATCATTCCGCTTGAATTTTACTTCACTACCAACCAATACAAAACCCTGAAAAATCAAGGCCACGACTTTGAAAAATTAGTGTCGCTCGGCTGGTGGATTATGGGCTACATCAACCGGTGGTTCATTATTCCCGTATTTGATTTCCTGAATGGTTTTATTGCCAATTACGGCATTATTATCCTTATCCTCACGTTACTGATTAAAATTATTCTGCTGCCGCTTACTCAACGCTCGCATGTGTCTTCTGCCAAAATGAAAGTGCTGCAACCGGAAGTGAGCAAGATTAATGAGAAATATCCCAAGCGTGAAGACGCCATGAAGAAGCAGCAGGAAATTATGGCGCTGTACAAAAAAACCGGTGTAAGCATGATGGGGGGCTGCCTCCCGATGCTCTTGCAAATGCCGATACTCATTGCCATGTTTAACTTTTTCCCGGCTTCCTTTGAATTGCGCCAGAAAAGTTTCCTGTGGGCGCACGACCTCAGCACGTATGACTCTATTCTTGAACTGCCTTTCAACATTCCGTTTTACGGCAGCCACATCAGTCTTTTCGTGTTGCTGATGGCGGTATCGTTGTTCTTCTATTCTAAAGTAACCTTGTCGCAAACCACTGCAAATAACCAGATGCCGGGCATGAAATTCATGCAACTGTATCTCATGCCCATCCTCATGCTCGTGATGTTTAACAGCTATTCCAGCGGGTTAAGCTATTACTTTATGCTTTCCAATTTCATTACAATCGGGCAAACGTGGGTAATTCGCAAATGGTTTGTTGATGAAGAAGAATTGCTGCGCAAGATGAAAGCGCGCGCCGCACAGCCGGTGAAGAAATCGAAATTCCAACAGCGGCTTGAAGATGCCGCCCGCGCCCAACAACAGCGCAGAAAAAGATAAACGCTTTGCCTGCTATTGCCCAACATATTCAACAAATTAACGACACGTTACCCGCCGGCGTACGTTTGGTAGCCGTATCAAAGACACATCCGGCGAGCTGTGTACAGGAGGCCTACGAAGCCGGCCAACACATTTTCGGTGAAAGCCGGCCGCAGGAATTTGCGCAAAAAGCCGCACTGCTGCCGTCCGGTATCGAATGGCATTTTATCGGGCACCTCCAGACTAACAAAGTGAAACAAGTGGTGGGCCTTGCCCGCCTTATTCATGCGGTGGATAGCGAACGGCTGCTGCTCGAAATTGAGAAAGAAGCGGCGAAACGCGCGTTACACGTGGCTTGCCTTTTACAGGTGCACATTGCAACCGAAGAGGCTAAATTCGGCTTTTCACCGGACGAGTTACAACATTTATTCGCACAAAATTTCTTCATCCACACGCCACACGTGCAACTTGCCGGCCTCATGGGTATGGCCACCAACACCGGCGACCACCAACAGGTACGCTGTGAATTTCGCGGCCTCAAACAATTGTTCGACCGGATAAAACAAACGTATTTTGCCGGCGAAACGCCATTCTGCGAACTTTCCATGGGCATGAGCGGCGACTACCGTATTGCCATTGACGAGGGCAGCACGTTAATTCGTATCGGCACGGCCATCTTCGGGCAGCGGTAATATAATTTAAAGATTTAAAAATTTCAAGATTTAAAGATTTATGGCTTTCCGATATGTTCTACCTTAATGTAAAAGCGCAACATGGAGTAGGGTTGTATTTGTCCGCTGGTGGTGGTTTGATAGCCATAGTCGGATGAGAAGACGACGACCGCCTCCTCCCCTTCCCGCATTTGTTTCAACGCGTATGCAAAGCCCTGCACCACATCCATCGATGACACGTCTTCTTTTATTATTACGGTAAGCGCATCGTAGGTGGCTGTTTTGTCGAAATCCTTCTTATAGTGAACTCGTGCGGTATCACTGATGTTGGTATCGAACACAAAACCATCGAGGAAGGAGCCCACATAGCGGACTATTACCGTATCCTCGGCAGCGGGCGCTTCGCCGGTAACCGACGACGACGGCAATGGCACGAAATATAAATCCTTATGTATTGTGTCGTCAGACTGGGTACGTCCCGGGTAATGTATAGACCAATACCGTTCCAGTGAGTCTGTCTGGAATTGTGCAATGTCGGGCACTACCCGCAGCAATTCGAGGTCGTAGAGCATCGGTGCATCATACAACCTTGTATCCGACAATCCGTAGGTTGACAATTTCGACGGCATAAGTATGCGCACGGTGTCGCCCTCGCACATACTCAGGAAAGCCTCCCGAAGCCCCACCAGCGTGGCGCCTTCGGCCACACTGAACAACTTCGGCCCATAGTAAGTGGTATAAGAATGACTACCCAGCATCGTGGCGAGGGAGTCCACTGATGTTTCGGCAATGTTTCCGGCTAACGTGCGGCTGGTGTAACGGATGTAAATCATATCTTCGGCATCAGGCTTTACACCCGATGTGCGATTGGTATGCGAAAGGAAATACAAGCCCGATTCAGTCGGCGTGATACCGGGATATTTGGTCTTCATATATGCTTCGATATAGCGTTGTTCCAATTCATCACTACTCTCCGACACTTCTTTTGCGCACGATGCAACCAGCACCCACACAGACATAAAATAAATGGTTATTTTCAGACTGTTCATATATTTTAATTTCATAATTTTATTGCTTTACTACACGAGACATCCATATTTCAAAAATCAGCGGCGTGTTAGGTGGTAAAACACCTACAGGCACATTGCCATATCCTTTATCGCCGACAAGGATAATCTGTGCATGTTCACCGGTAAGCATACCGGTAAGTCCGGTTTCAAGCCCCGCAAAATAACTGCCCGAGCCCAATGTGTTGCTTTCGCTGCCCGCATCATACATGTCGCCTTTTCCCGAAGCAAAGATGTATGCCTCATAGTCAAAAATCACCGAATCGCCGGCCGCCGCGCCCTCACCGGCGCCTGCTTGCAGCACTGCCCGGTACACGCCGTTAAGGTTATACACCGTATCAACAGGGTTGTCCGTATCACTTTTCAATGTATTGATATACCGTTCAATATCCTGTTCCTGCCGCAGCAGGCTTTCCTTTACACTTTCGGCCGTACACGCCGACAGCGCCATCAGGCAACATAATATGTGACGTAATTTCAGATGCATCAACTTACCTGTAACAATTCCACTTCAAAAAGCAATATAGCGCGTGCGGGTATCTTATCCCGGTCGCCCGGCAGGCCATAAGCCAGATGCGGCGGAAAGATAAACCGCGCTTCGGTTCCTTTTTTTAAATGCAGCAACGCCTTATGCAGTCCCATAATTTCATCTGTCCGGCCTACTACAAATTCACGATGCTGTTGCGCATAACAAAGCGTGCCATTGAGCAAGCGCACCGTACAGCGACATTCCACTTGCGAGCCTTCCTTGACGGCCGCGCCCCTCCCCTCTTTCAATATCATGGCATAATACCCGTCGGGATAATGCTGCATTGCCCATCCCTTGCGGCGGATGAAAGCATCCATAATGTCCCGGTCTTTCTCCGCCAGTTGTTTGTTTACCGCTTCCATAGCTGCCACTTCGGGTGCGGGCTGGACGGGCGTCACCGCCTTGCGCGGCTCGTTATGCGCACAAGCCAGCCACACCGGTAAAATCAACCACATTACATTATATCGAAGCCGATATTTCATCTTTGTAAAATTCCAATTGCTTTATATATTCCGCTATCGCATTGTCAAGCGTAGTTTCCATACGTCCTCCCGCTGCATTTTTATGTCCGCCTCCCGCAAAATGCCGGCGTGCAAAATCGTTAACGGAAAAGGCGCCGCGTGAGCGGAAAGAGAACCGGATGGCGCCGTCCAACTGTTCCGAAATGTAGGCCGATATATTCACGCCCTTTATGTTCAGCGGGTAGTTCACAAACCCTTCCGTATCGCCCGGTTGAAAGGAGAAGTTATTCAATTCGCTTTGCGAAATTGAAATGTAGGCGGCATGATATTCGGGCAACACCACCATTTTTTCACTGAGGGCAAAGCCCAACAATTTCACCCGGCTTATCGAAAAATTATCAAATACCAGCGACGTGATTTTTTCCTTATCCACGCCCGCCTTCAAGAGTTCCGCCACCACCTTGAAAGTGTCGGGATTCGAACTGTTGTCGCGAAACATGTTGGTATCGGTCATCATACCGGCCATAATGGCGTCGGCTGCAGGCCGCGGCAGAGGTCCCGGAAGAATATCTTTTGCCAGACGGAATATCAGTTCGGATGTAGAACTCACCTTCACATCACTAATAATAAGCAAAAATTCCTCTTTTTTCGGCTCGATATGGTGGTCAATCAGCACCCGCGGCACGGAAGTCGATGCAATAAATTCACCCAAGTCCTCGAGGCGTGACAAGGAATTAAAATCAAGACATATAAGCACATCCGATGTAGCAATAGCTTCTTTTACTATCTTTCGTCGTTCCCTGAAAACCAGCACGTTATTAGACCCATCCATCCATTTTAAAAATTCGGGATAGCGATTAGGCGATACTATTACTATTTCAAGTTCCGGCATCAGCACACGCAAGCAATGATATAGCGCTATGCTTGCCCCCATAGCGTCGCCATCGGGATTCACATGCACTATCAGCGAAACCTTTTTAGCCCTTCTCAACATGTCACAGAACACAGCTATCAAACCAGAATCAATATAGCGACTTCCCATAATACCTAATTTATGACCAGCAAAGATACGAATTCTCTTTGAGAAGATGGTCACTTTTATGAGATTTTTAAAATATTTTCCCAAAAATGATATTCTTTCAACAAAAATTCGTAATTTTGCGCACAACATTGTGTGTTATTTTGAACTTTTTAACTACTAAATCAGCATGAAAAATTTGCTTACATTTGTTGCAATGCCCATTTTGATAATCATTTTGGTTTATTTTCTAATCAGTGGGATAGTGGAACCTGTCCGTTTTGAGCAGGTGCGAAGCTTTCGTTACGAAAAAATCGTAGAACGCCTGAAAGATATCCGGGATGTGGAAGTGGCTTACAAGTCGCGTTACGGCAAGTTCACCGGAAGTTTTGATACGTTGATTGACTTCTACAATAAAGGTGACATAAAGATTTTAAAACAAACCGGCTCAATGGACGATTCGATAGCCGTAGCGAAAAAGTTAATAAAGCGCGACACGGTTACTATCCTTGTAAGGGAAAGCATTAAATTGCGTTCCATAAGTGGCATTTTTGCCGATTCCCTGCGGTATATACCGGTAGTGGGCGGAGAATTTGAATTGCAGGCTGTAGTTAAAAAAGTTTCGGGCATTAACGTGCCCCTGTTTGAGGCACGGGTTTCCAATGATGTAATTTTAGAAGGGTTAAATCGCCAATTGGTGGTGAATATCAACCATGACATTGAAGAAATCAACAAAAACCTTTCGAATGCGCAACGGTATTCGGGATTGAAAGTAGGGAGTATTGACCAATCGAACAATAATGCCGGAAACTGGGAATAAAATGTAGTCATGCCGAAATTTGTAAGCCATTTATTTACATCCGGACAATCGGAGCAGTGCAACCTGTCCATTCAAGCCGATTTGAATGGATTTTATTTTTACATCAGCGACTCGATTACCGGGAAGTGTTATGCGTTTAACAAATATACCTATACGGCATGCGATTACAACGCGCTTGACCACGAAATACACAACCTGTTTCAGCAAGAGCCGCTGTTGACACAACGCTACAAAAATTGTTTTTGCCTGTTTGTGTCGAACAAGTCTATTCTTATTCCGTCGTCACTATTCCATCCGAATCATTTACGCACTTATCTCGAATTTGTTGTTCCATTTGACGAACTGGATGAAATACATTACAAGTCGCTGCCTGCGTTCGACGCCGTAAATGTGTTTACCATACCCGGCCCGCTGGCTAATATCATCCACAGGCACCAAGCCCGCGCCGTATTTTTCAACCAGCATATTCCGCTCATTCACCTGCTGAGCAAACAACAACCACATAATGCCATCCTGTTGCATGTAAGCCATGCACAAGCCTCTTTCGCCGTGTATGCCGAAGGGCGGTTTGTGCTCAGCAACACTTTTTCTGCAGAAACATTCACCGACGCTCTTTATTATTTGGGATATATTTTGAAACAATGGAAACTTTATCCGGAAAATACTACTGTGTATTTATCGGGCATTGTTTCAAACGACGACGCCACCCTGCTGCAACGCTATTACCCCAATATTCAAAACCTGTACCACAACGAAATTGCCGGCATATCGGGCCGGAGTGCGGGAATGGAATTTCAACTTTTACCGTTGCTCAGTGTATGCGAATAATCAGCGGAACGCTACGCGGGAAAATCCTCACGCCGCCATCCGGCATGCAGGCGCGGCCTACTACCGACTTCGCGAAAGAAAGCCTTTTCAATATTTTGGAGAACACCTACGATTTATCGGCCGTGCGTGTGCTCGATTTGTTCG
>JAIRLC010000107.1 GCA_031259645.1 Prevotellaceae bacterium
AACTTGGACAGCAATTCGTTAATGCCGGGCGACGGCTGGATAGTAATTAGCTTCAATGCCGCCAAATCCTGTAGTAAGACTTTGGCCTGAGGGTTCATCACCTGTATCCGGAGCGTTTCCATATAGTAAGTATTTCCCGCAAATATACAAAAGAATTCCTATCTTTGTAGCCGGGAATATGAAAATTTTCGGGAAAATATCAAAATGGACAGGCATTGTGCTGCTGTGCCTGTTTGTGTTTTCGGCAACCGGCGTGCTGGTTACCCGCTGGAAACCGGTGCACCATACCCGCCTGATGAGTATCCGCCAATCTCAATTTGCAAAGGATAAGAATTTCAAACACCAATACTACTGGGCGGACTATAACGCTATTTCGCCCCACCTTGTCCGCGCCGTTGTGGCTTCGGAGGACAACCGCTTCTTTCAACATCACGGCTTCGACTGGACAGAAATACAACACGCCATCAAAGAAAACAAAGTGCGCAAACGTCCGCGCGGCGCCAGCACAATCACCCAGCAGGTGGCGAAAAACGTTTTCCTGTGGCCCGACAATTCGTGGCTCCGCAAAGGGCTGGAGGCGTACTATACGGTGCTGATTGAATGTTTGTGGCCCAAGGAGCGCATCATGGAGGTGTACCTCAACGTGGCGGAAATGGGCAAAGGCGTATATGGCGCGGAAGCCGCCGCACAACACTATTTCAAGAAAAATGCAAGCCGCCTCACCGCCCGCGAAGCAGCCCTTATTGCCGCCTGCCTGCCCAATCCGCTCCGGCGCAATCCTGCAAAGCCAAGCGAATACGTGCAAGTACGCGCATCGCAAATCTTAACGATAATGAAGCAATATGAAAGTTAAACGCCACATATATATCGTTGCCCTGACGGCGTTGATGTGTTTCACATTGAGCCACGCACAAGCCCAGTACGACAAGGTTAATTTTTTCTACCGCGGCCGTCAGTTCCTTATCGACAATAAATATACACAGGCCATCAATGTGTTCAACCTGCTGATAAAAACCGACACCTCGCTTTACGAAGCGTACCTTTTCCGCGGAATAGCCAAGTATAACCTGAACGATTTTATCGGCGCGCAATCCGATTTCAGCAAAGCCATCCAAATGAATCCGGTATATACGCCGGCCTATCATTACCGCGCCATCACCAGCAGCCGGATGGGAAAATATGACGACGCCCTGCGCGACTTGGGAGAGGCCATGAACCTCCGGCCGGGGTATGTGGGGCTGTATTACAGCCGCGGCATCACCTATTTCCTCTCGCAGCAGTTTGAACATGCCATCAAGGATTTCAACCGCTTCCTGCGCTTCGAGCCGAAAGTGGGCGAGGCTTACCTGAACCGCGGCACGGCCTATCTCCTCTTAAAAGATACCGTGAATGCGCTCAACGACTATAACACCGCCATACTGCTCAATAAATTCGAGCCTGAGGGCTATGTGCGCCGCGCCCGCATTTACGCGCTGCAGGAAAAAAATGAAAAAGCCATCGACAACCTCAATGAGGCTATACGCCTCGATACGGCCAACACGTTCGCGTATTTCAACCGCGCGCTGGTGCGCAACAATATGAAAAACATCAACGGCGCGCTGGCCGACCTCCAGAGGGTGCTTCAACTCGACCCCGACAATGCGCTCACGCTCTACAACCGGGCGCTCATCCGCTCGCAAATAGGCGACTACGACAATGCGCTGCAGGACTACGAAAAAGTCATCAATATCAATCCCAACAACGTGCTGGTATATTACAACCGCGCTGCGGTGTACATTGAGCTCAGCCGCTACCGGCAAGCGCTGAACGACTATGACAAGGCCATTGAACTGTACCCCGATTTCGCCAATGCGTACATGAACCGCGCTTATGTGAAATCACAGCTTGGGCTGGTGGCTGCGGCCAACGACGACCGGAAAACCGCCCAGCGCAAGATTGAAGCCTACAAACAAAAAATAGGCAGCGACAGTACATTTTCCATGTACGCCGACACCAGCAAGCAATTTAACAAGCTGCTCGCTTTTGACGCCGAGTTTGCACGCAACGATTTTAGCTATGACCTGCTCCAATACCGCAAAATCGACATCCGCCTCAAGCCTTTATTCAAGCTCATGGCTGTGGCGCCCGCCAAGCAACCCGCGTTCGACCGGCAATATTTCAACCCCACACTCGAACTGTTGAAACAGCAGCCGGAGCTGCCGCTTTACATGGTAAACGAAACACAAAACATGAGCGAAAGGGAATTGCTCCGCTGCGACTCCATTGCCGGCAAAGCAACCGACAAGCCCAACGCCGAAACGTATTTCAAGAAAGGCATCACACAATTCCAACTGCGGCGCTTTAATGATGCGCTCGTGTATTTCAACAAGGCCATTGAAGCCGACCCGAATAATGCCTTTTACTACATCAACCGCAGCGCCCTGCAAAGCGAGATGATTGATTTCATCGCCTCAATCGAGAACAACATGCAGGTGCTCTCGCTCGACAATTCGGGCGTCACCAAAACCGTTATTCAAGATCAGGTGACGCGCGAATATAGCTACGACGACGCTATTAACGACCTCAACACGGCCGCCCGCATCTTGCCCGACATGGCTTATATTTACTATAACCTCGGCAACCTGCGCTGCCTCTCGAACGCTTACCCCGAGGCCATCGGCAACTACACGTACGCCATTCAGCTTTATCCTTATTTCGGCGAAGCGTTCTACAACCGCGGCTTAGTACACATCTACCTGCACGAAGCCGAAAAGGGCTGCCTCGACATCAGCAAAGCCGGCGAGCTGGGTATTGACGAGGCCTACAGCGTGATCAGGAAATATTGTATCAAAAAAGACAATTTATAAAGGTATGATTTATCGTTTGAAAATTACGGCCGTTTTTCCAAAAGATTTCATGCGGGTCGTGGAAATAAAAGCATCGCAGACGCTCTACACGCTGCACGAGCACCTGCAAAACGACCTCGGGTACGCGCCCGACCAGATGGTTGTCTTCCGCACGCTGAATGAAAAAGGAAAAGCAAAAAAACAATACGGCCTGTTCGATATGGGCGACGGCAGCATTGATACGCTGACGCTGGCCGAGCTGAAGCGGCGGAACGAACTGAATATACAATATGTGTTCGACCTGCACAACGACCGCTTCCTGAAGATTGAATTTACAGGGGAAGACGAGGCTTCACCCCGCAAGGCATACCCCCTCACCGCTGACGAAAAAGGGCTGCCGCCCGACCAGTTCGACGCCCGCCTGCTCGCCGAAGACCCGCTCATTGACGACGACGACGACGAATAGTTACGAGTGACGATTTACAATTTACAATTTACGATTTACGAATGACGATTTACGATTTACGATTTAGGCTGGCGCTGGCCTAACGCTTAGTTCTTAGTTCTTAACTAAAATCCGCGAACAGCCGCCCACTTTTTAATTACCATCTTCCGTAAATTTACCGCATACAAGTACCGGTATGCTTTGGGCGACAACGCTTCAAGTAACATCTTCCGGCGCAGGTTATACGTATTCTGGTGTATCATAAATCCCAAATAGGAATTAATCTGCGCACGAAACTCGGCCAATATTTCCGGCGGCGGCGCCTCCTGCGCATCCCACGACTCAAAATAGCTGTTCCACTTGTTGAGCATGTGGTAAGCCTTTGCCTTTGTCCGATTGCGAATATACGTACGATGCGGTTTTATGTATGCGTTAAGAAACTGCACGCCCTTTGTATAATGCTGCAAGTAAACTTTATCAGGGTGTAATTCCAACCCCATCTTCGTTGCTAAGAACTCACGCAACACTTTCACCAAATTAAGCAATAGTTGTTTATCTTCATGTATAATAATAAAATCATCCACGTAGCGCGAGTAATATTTCATCTTCAAGGTATATTTAATAAAACAATCCAGCTCGTGCAAATACACGTTACTAAACACTTGTGAAGTCAAATTGCCGATAGGGAAACCACAGTCGGGCGGCGAATTAAACAGGCTTTTTGACGGCGGCAACCCGTCCCAATCCGACCGCTTTCCTTTCACAATGCAATTGCCACGCGGGTCATTAAAAATAATCAATTGCAGCAAGTATTTTACCAAACCGGGCTCAAAGCCAAGCGGCTTATTTTGTCTTTCGGCTTTTAGCTGCCCCTTCTCAATCAGCTCACACATCTTCTCATACAGGCGGGTGCGTCGCATCGACATGAAATATCCTTTGATGTCGAGTTTTAAAATATAACAATCACGCGTGTAATTATCAGAGCACGCCTGCATAAACCGCTTGACCCGGTTCACCCCGAACAGGGTGCCCTTACCTTTCCGGCAACTGCAACTGTCCACGATAAGCATTGGCTCATAAAGCGGCTCAAGATAATTCACCACCAAATGGTGAATGACCCTGTCGCGGAAATCGGCCGCAAAAATTTCACGCTGCACCGGCTCAAATACCACGAAGGCAATACTGGGCATAATCGCATATTTCCGCTCCTTAATTTCCTGATACAACATGAACAAATTCCGCTCCAAATTCAATTCAAACCGGAGTTGGTTGATGGTATTACGTTTATTCTGCCGGGCATCGTAATAGGCCTTAAACAAGTTGTACAACAACTGATCCACAAAAATAAGAATTTAAAAGTATAAAAATTGTAACTATGAATTAACAAGAAGTTGTTCGGCATGTGTGTCCATCCGGGCTTGACATTGCTTCCGCCACCCGTTCAGTTGCTTTGAAATATCTTCCATCTGTTCATTAAACCGGACGTAGGTTTCGAGGTTATATAAACGCAAGTCATAGCACATACGCAAGAGTAAACGCAACGTTTCCACTTTGGCGCACAAATGCCGGAGTTGTTTTATCTTCTCCTGCGCATCTTCGGAAACATTGGCATGATAAATCATTTCAGTGAGTTCGATGGTTTGATTTTTGATGCGCTCGCCCAAGGTGTATTGAAAATCTTTTGGGAAATGACGCATCCGCTCGAACAAAGCAAACAACAGGTCATAGATGGCCTTATACACCGGCAAGCCTTCGGCCAGCTTATAATCCTTCTTCTCTTTGAGCGACCACCCTTCGCGCCATAAAATGTACCCATCGGTTTCCGGAAACCCAATCAACGAGCAGCGTTTTTCACCCTGCTCGGCCACCTTAGCGCCAAATGTCTTACCCTTTTCTATCAAGTCATTGAGTTGATTTTTCGGAAAGCCGCCATATACAATATCCCGGCCTACTGCTTTAATGTATTTACGCGTCATCTTCAACTCCTTAAGATACTTATACGTAAGGAATGCGCTACGCTCATACACGTGCCAGAAAGTGCCTTCCAACACAAAATGGATACTCGTCGCATTGAGCGATTCTAATTGGAGAATTTCATCTGTAGTCATACGAAAAATTTTAAAAATCAGCGCATAAAGATACTACTTTTCTAATAACTTGATATTGGATCCCAAAGATTTTTAATCAAAATACTGATATGCAAATATATACATAAATAATTTATCGCATGTAATAAGATGGTATAAGGGATGCGTCACATTCGCGGCACGAAAAATCCACGGTGGTTTTGCATGGCAGGCACGTTTTCACGATCATATTATCCGCAACAACAACGAATATCAACGCATCGCCTATTATATCAAAAACAATCCCACAAAATGGAAAGACAACAAACTACATAAGGGTTAAGAAATATGCGCCATCACCTATTTTATTTTTATTTTTTTTAGGGTAATACGGAAATATTTTGTTAAGTTTTTGCGTAGTTTACGTATCATTTTTTTTCGCAGATGCCGGCTGCGCAGGTGCCGGACAATACCTAAATAGGAATTGACGGTGGCTTGGGCCTGTTGCAATTCTTCTTTCGTTAGATATTGCTCCTGTTCCGTATAGCGTTCTATCAGTTGGGCGGTTTTGGCATAGAAATTTCCCTGCATTCGTTTTCCGGGAAGGATAATATGTGCCCGTATGAACGTACCGAGAAAAGCCAGTCCTTTGGTGTAGTGTTGCAAACTTACTTTTTTAGGGTGCAATTGTAGAAAAAGTTCTTTTTTCAA
>JAIRLC010000022.1 GCA_031259645.1 Prevotellaceae bacterium
CCCATTTTATAGCCCAAATGCCGGATAAAATCCCGGAAGTTTTTCAAACGGTCGGCTGTCGGTTCATCGTGCACACGATACACAAATGTTTTGGCGGGCTTTGCGGTAGCAATCATTTCGGCCACGTTGCAGTTGGCCAGTAGCATAAATTCCTCGATGAGGAAATTCGAATCTTTCATCTGGCGGAAAAAAATCTCCACCGGTTTTCCTTTCTCATCAACCTTTACTTTTGATTCGGGCTGGTCGAATAAGAGCGCACCATTCTTAAAACGCTTGTCGCGTAATAACTGCGCAAGTTTATGCAACACTTGTATTTCTTTGGCAAACGTTCCTTTTTTGGTTTCAATCACTTGTTGCGCGCCGTCGTAATCGAAGCGGTGATCCGATCTGATAATTGTACGCCCCACCCACCGGTCAAGGATTTCCGCCTGTTTATCAAGTTCAAAAACGGCCGAATAGCACAACTTGTCTTCATTGGGACGCAGCGAACACAACTCATTCGACAGGTGTTCGGGCAGCATCGGTACGGTGCGGTCAACCAGATACACCGACGTGGCGCGCAGGGCGGCTTCTTTTTCCACCAGCGTGTTGGGCAACACGTAATGCGTCACATCGGCAATATGGACGCCCACTTCCCAATTTCCGTTTTTCAATTTTTTTATAGACAACGCATCGTCGAAATCTTTGGCGTCGCTTGGGTCGATTGTGAATGTCGTAATTTCGCGGAAATCGCGGCGTTGGGCAATATCGTCGGCCGTAATTTCGCCTTGAATTTTTTCCGCATCCTTTTCTACTTTTGCACTAAACCTGTAAGGAAGCCCAAATTCCGTAAGGATGGCGTGCATTTCGGTATCGTTTTCCCCGATGTTACCCAGCACTTCGCTTATGCGCCCCACAGGTTCCCGCCGGCGGTCAGACCAGCCATTGATCATTACAGCCACTTTCTGTCCGTTTTCCGCTCCGTTCAAGTCGGCCGGCGAAACCTTGATGTCGTACGGCATATAGCGGCTATCGGTAATCACATAAATATCATTACCGGTAATTTGTATGATGCCGATATACGGACGCTTGCTGCGTTCGAGAATTTGCAGCACCTCGCCATCAAACGTACGGCGCTTGGTCGCACTCGGCGCAATACTGATCCGCACCTTGTCGCCATGCAGCGCTCCGTGCAGTTTGTTAATCCCAATAAAAATATCGTCGTCGTAACCTTCTACCGAAACAAACGCATATCCGTTGCGCGACATCATAATGATACCTTCGCCTGCAGGCCTGTCGTAATGCTCAATATTTAATTTGTAGCGCTTGTGCGAAAGACGCCTGACTTTCTTTTCTTCTACCAAATCCGCGAGCGCTGTTTCAAACACAGGCAGATGTTCTTTTTTCACCCGCGCCTGGTGAATAAGTTGATTCGTGCTAAACGAACTTAATGCGTGTTCTTTAAACCAGTTGAAAAGAACGTTTTTTATTTCTTCCGGCTCTTTGTAGCCCCTTTTCTTTTTAGCCATAAAATGCTATCTTTGTCATTTCTTTTTTGCAAATATACGGAGAATATACCAAGTATAACGAATAAATATACAAAATAATGAATAAAAGAGTATTACTGATGATTTTAGACGGATGGGGAATCGGGCGCTGTGACCATTCCAACGTTATTTTTACGACCGGCACCCCACATATCGAGAAACTGGCCGGTCGCTATCCCCATGCACAACTTCTGGCATCAGGCGAAAATGTGGGCCTACCCGACGGACAAATGGGTAATTCCGAGGTGGGGCACTTGAATATAGGCGCCGGGCGGGTGGTGTATCAGGACTTGGTGAAAATTAACCGGGCGGCACGCGACAATTCCATTTTGGAAAATGAAGAAATAAAGCAAGTATACAACTACGTGAAGCAAAACAATAAACAGTTGCACTTGCTGGGATTGGTATCCGATGGCGGCGTGCACAGTTCGATGGAACACCTGTTCAAACTCTGCGATATTGGGAAGATTTACGGCATAGAAAAGTTATTTGTGCATTGTTTCATGGACGGCCGCGATACCGATCCAAAAAGCGGTAAGGGGTTTATTCAACAGCTACAGGCGCATTTGGAAAAGTCGGCCGGGAAAATCGCAAGCGTGATTGGCCGTTACTACGCCATGGATCGCGACAAACGCTGGGAGCGCATCAACGTGGCCTACGATTTACTGGTTGAGGGCAAAGGTACGCCTGTAACCGATGCGACGCAAGGCCTGCAACAATCTTACGAAGCGGGTGTGACCGATGAGTTTATCAAACCACTGGTATGCACCGAAAACGGCAAACCCATCGCCACCATCCAACCCGGAGATGCGGTGATTTTCTTCAATTTCCGGAACGACCGCGCCAAAGAACTCACCATTGTACTTACGCAAGAGGAACTATTAAAAAAAGCGCAAGAGGAAGCGCAGGCGCCGGGAAGCGCTGCCTCGGACGAAGCAAAAACAGCCATTTCGGCAATGAAAAATATTCCGCTTTATTACTGCACCATCACGCCTTACGATGATAAATTCAAAGGGCTGCATATTTTGTTCGACAAAGACAACGTGCAAAATACCCTGGGCGAAACGCTGGCTAAAGCGGCGAAGAAACAGTTGCGGATTGCCGAAACCGAAAAGTACGCGCATGTGACGTTTTTCTTTTCCGGCGGACGCGAAGAAGTGTTTACGGGAGAAGAGCGGATCCTTGTCTCCTCGCCGAAAGTAGCTACATACGATTTGAAACCCGAAATGAGCGCTTATGAAGTGGCCGATGCGCTGGTAGAAGCGTTGAACAAACAAACGTTTGACTTCATTGCGTTGAATTTCGCCAACGGAGATATGGTGGGACACACCGGTGTGTATGAGGCTATTACAAGGGCAGTAAAGGCGGTAGACGAATGTGTGGGAAAAGTGGTGGAAGCCGCACAGCGCAATGGTTACACCGTCCTCATCACCGCCGACCACGGCAACGCCGACTACGCCGAAAATCCCGACGGATCGCCCAACACCGCACATTCGTTGAATCCCGTGCCTTTCATTGTGGTTGATGACGAGGTGAAAACCGTACACGACGGCATTTTAGCCGACATCGCACCTACGGTATTAAAATTGATGGGGATTGCCCAACCTGCCGAAATGACAGGAAAAGCGTTGGTGGAATTTTAATCTGCCGCCAAGGTTTGCGGGTCCCAGAATAATTCTTTGAAGTGGATTACTTTATCGTTCTTCACTTTTATTCCTTCCGCCTCTAAACGGCGCTGCATTTCATGCGGCGAGCCAAAGTGCATCTTTCCGGTGAGCAGCCCTTGCCTGTTGACCACCCGATGTGCCGGCACATCCGGGTCGGTGTAGGCGGTGTGCATCGCCCAGCCCACCATGCGCGACGACTGCGCCGAGCCCAGCGCCCTGGCAATGGCGCCGTAGTTCGTCACCCGCCCATAAGGGATTTGCTTTGCCACCGCCAGCACTTGTTCAAAGAAATTTTCGTCTTTCATGAGAACCTGTCAAATTTATTTATTCCGACGTAGGAATGATATTGTCAGAGGGAAATTTTCATAAATATTTATCGTAAAAATTTCTTATAAATATAAGCACGTAATTTATTAGGAACAAGTCTTACGCCAAATCGTATGATAATATTCTTTACGGCAACAGGCAAGTTAATCATTTTGCGTTTGTAAAACAACCATTGCAAATTACATTCATTTAGCGCATAATTAAATCCGCCACGTCGTTTATACATATTTTTATTAGACCGAAAATACAAAAGACTTTCCTGAATGTTATAAAAAATTGCATTATTTTGTAGCATTTTCATCCATAGGATATAATCTTCAAAAAGCCCAAGCGATTCATACCCTCCGCATAACTCAACTTTACTTTTCTTATACATCACCGCCGGATGATTCATAGGGCTTCTGCTTTTTGCCCATTTCTTCAATTCTGCATGCGTTTCCGGTAATTTTCGAGCACTTACTATTTCATCAGTAGAATCATAAAACTCATCTGTCCATGAACTTGTAATATCTATTTGTGGATTTTGCTCAAATAATTTTACTTGTTTTTCAAAACGGTCAAGTTTACAAATATCGTCTGTGTCCATTCTGGCCACAAGTTCGTATGAACAGTATTTTAACCCTTCATTGAGTGCAGGGCCTAAGCCCACATTTTTTTCCAGTGGTACTATTTTTAGAATGGCAGGATATTGTTGTTTGAAATTATCAACTGTTTCCTGTAGTTCTGCTGTTATATTTCCGTCGAGTACAAGTACTACCTCTGTGGGAGGATAAGTTTGCTCAAAAACACTTTTAAGGGCTTGCGCCAAAAAAGCCGGTTGCTCCTCATTATATAAGGATAACAAAACTGAAAATTTTGTATTCATGTATTATTTTCTTTTTCGTTGTCCAATGCGGTTGAATTTTCTTACTTTTTTCACAATGGCGTGGTGATATTTTTGCCCCAATAAGAGAATGAGTAGCTTGTGGAACCATTGTTTCGCGTAAAAGGACAGGTTTTTGTCAATCCAGCTTCCGTCGAAGTGATGAATGGTGTATGTATTTGGGGTAAGATGGATTTTCCCGGTGAATTTGTTCTTGGGGCAAAAGTAATCTTTGGGATAAATATAAATTCCTCCCACATGTTCAATGGCATTGGTATTTTTCAACCCATGCCTTTTCAGCACATCGGTGGTATAAGTAACTACGGTGGTCTGGTTCAATGCCTCATTTACCTTAATAAACGACAATGTAGTGTATTCATCCAATAAGGCGTGGATAATATCAAGACCCGGGGGGCAGGCAATGCCAAGTCCGGGGGCGACGTTGTCGCCGTTCTCTTCGTACCCCATAAAACCGCCATTGGCGAGAATGTCATCCATTGGTTTAATGACTTCTACATCGGTGTCGAAGTAGATACCTCCGTATTTGTAAAGTATCCAGAAGCGGGCGTAGTCGCTCACAAATGCGTACTTTTTCATTTGGTAAGCATCCCGAGTGTAGGGAATTATATTTATATCAAAATTATTTTCATCCCATCTTTTAATAGTATAGCCGGGCAGGTATTTTTCCCACGATTTGATACATTTGCGGGCGAGTGGGGGCAAGGGTTTGCCCCCGAACCAACAATAGTGAATAGTTTTTGGTATCATGTTGCTATTGAATTGATGTTAACGCATGGAGAATTCTTTGGCATGCTTTCCCGTCACCGTATGGATTTTCGAGCTCACCGAAGCTGGCGTAGTACGCCGGATTGTCGAGTAACTCTAACGTTTTCGCTACGATTTTTTCTTTATTCGTGCCTGTCAGGATAGCTGTTCCTGCGGCAACAGCTTCGGGGCGTTCGGTGGTGTCGCGCATAACGAGTACGGGTTTACCCAGCGAGGGGGCTTCTTCCTGTACGCCGCCGCTATCGGTAATGATTATTTTTGCTTTTTCCATTGCCCACACAAAGCTCGGGTAGCTTAACGGTGGGATAAGGTGTACGTTTTCCGTGCCTTCGAGGATTTCCTTAACGGGCTTTTGCACGTTTGGATTCAAGTGCACAGGGTAGATGACGGTGGTGTTAGGGTGTGCGGCAATTTCTTTCAGTGCGTGGCAAATATTTATAAATCCCTGCCCAAAGTTTTCACGGCGGTGCCCAGTAACCAGTATGTTGCTGCGCGAGGCGTCGAACAACTTCTTGAGGTGTTCTACTTCGGGGTTCGTGTAATCGGGCGCGCTTACTTTTTCTCTGCTTTGGTGCAGTGCATCAATGACGGTGTTGCCGGTAACGATGACGTGCGCCGGATTAATGGCTTCGCGTATGAGGTTTGCACTGGCTTGCTGGGTGGGGGCGAAATGTAGGTCTGCAAGTTTACTCGTCAGTTGACGGTTTATTTCTTCCGGGAAAGGTGCCCGCTTGTCGTAAGTTCGCAATCCGGCTTCTACGTGTCCCACCTTACAGCCGGCAAAGTAGGCTGCCAGCGCAGCTGCCGTTGAGGTAGCCGTATCCCCGTGTACTAGCACCCATTCGGGTTGCCACTCGTCGAGAACAGGTTTAAGGTTAACCAAAATGGCTGCCCATATACTGTTCAGGGTTTGGTCGTTTTTCATGAGATTAAGGTCATACGCCGGGTTAATGCCGAAAAAGTCGAGCACTTGGTCGAGCATTTGCCGGTGCTGGGCAGTTACGCATACGCGGGTATCGAATGTGGCGCTATGGCACTGGAAGGATTTTACCAGGGGCGCCATTTTTATGGCTTCGGGCCTCGTGCCGAAAATAAGCAAAATACGTTTCATCTTATTTTTAATTGATATATTTTCTTATCAGCAGTTTTATCAACAGCAGGCAGTGTGAGCCGTGGCATGTAAATTTCCGATGCCACAGTATGGAAAAAAAGCGGCGCAGAGGCGTCACGCTGGGGTAGCGCAGGTACAGGGCGATGGTTTGTTGTTGCTGCTGCGTCATTTCATCGCGCATAAATTCATAAAATTCTTTTATTGCAAGATAATTTTTTCTTTCGACAAGAGGTATCGCGTTATGCCTAATCAATACTTGAAACATTTGTTTCATAAACGACTCAGGGCGCAATATGGTTACATTATTGTCGTGCCTCCTATACAAGAGTAGGGGAATGTCCACAAAAGTTACTCCCTGCGAAACTATACCTGTCACCAGCAGGATAACGTCGTGCAGGGTAATATGTTTATATGGCCGAAGAAGAAGGGCTCTCATCTGTCCATTGAATATTGCCGAACAGCCTTGCATCCCGTGATTGCTAAGCAATATTTCCTCAAATTTGAGGAAACAGCGTTGCGTTACTTTTTGACCGATATAATGACTCATTTCGGGATACCAAGCGTAGGCGTTGGTGTAAAGTACTTGCGGGCGATTATTGTCTTTCTCTTTAATAAGATCCAACATCACTTGTAGTTTGTTCTCAAACCAATAGTCGTCCTGATCGCAGAAACATATAAAGGGGGCTTGCGAAAACTTCAACAGATGCATAAAGTTCATACCCACGCCCAAACCTGTCACACCGTCTTGTAGCAGTTGTATTCGCCTGTCTTGTGCAGCCAACTCCCTTACGATGTCCAAGGTTTCGTCTGTAGAGCCGTCATCATGAATAAAGAGGGTCCAAGCCTGATAAGTTTGGGCAATAAGCGACAGGATTTGTGTGCGTATGTGTTTGGCACCGTTGTAGGTCGCCATCAGAATATCTATGTGCATATTCGCGTTTTTACTTTTAAGGAATACCGGGCAAAGAATAAGTAAACAATAAGCAAGATTTTTATGATTAGTCCTGTATATAGAGACATTATATCTGCAAAATATTGCATGGGAAGTATGTAAAAGAGCATGGCATACAGCACAACAAAATGGGGAATGTCATACACTACCCCTTTATAGATGATGCCCATGAATAATCCTAATAACAGCGCAAAAATCGCTAATCCGACATATCCAAAATCATAGTAAACGTTACCCATGACGGTATACACATTGGTGGGCACCGGGACATGTACCCAGGTATCCACCTTTTTCGGTGTCGTATTAAGTCCCGCAATGGAACCGATTTTTTTGAAATAGTCAAAAGTACCGGATTGAGCGACGGTATCACTGTTAAGTACCTTGTCAAATGCAGGCAGGGGGGAAAGCGTATAAATGGCGAGAAAGCGGGACGGATTTTGCGAGATAGAACTATTCGGCCTAAATTCGGATATTACTACAAAAATTACTGCCATTATGGTTAATGCCAACAATATTTTTTTTACTGACAATACCCGCTTGTAGTAAAGACCCACGAAAATCACACAAAATATATTGAAAAACATCATTTTATTACTTTCCATGACCTGATTAAATACAAATATGAGCAGGAAAAGTGCTATTTTATATTTTTTTATACAGATATTGAAAAGAAAAACACACAATAAACAGGCAATGCTTAAAAAGGGCAATAAACCAAACCATCTAAAAATGACAGGTCTATCTTCCCATGAATTGAAAAAACGATACAAGCTTTGTCCGTCTGCGGTTACAATCACAAGGCAGGCGTAGGCTATATTCAACCAAAACAGTATCGGGAATAAAGTTTTTACAAATTTTTCTTTGGGGTATCCTTTAATGTGGTGGGAAAAATTAATTCTAATTTTTTGGGGTATCAAAGCCGCAAAACAAAAGCCAACATTCCATATTGTCACCGCATAATAGAATTTTTCAGACAAGGGATACAGTCCATGAGGGATAATGTTGTATGCGAGCAGTAATGTTCCCCACAACATGCTAACGACAAATGCCGGATGTACAATAGATCTCTCAACCACATAGGAGCCAGCGGCTATCAAGTAAAATAAAGTTATAACAATAATGACCAACATCAATTTTTATCATTAGACTTTTTACATATCTATTTTTTCTCTGCCCTTATTAGCCCTCTCCGCAAATAGGGCGGCTCAAATTTATCACACATTTCATAGAAAAAAATCATATACCCGTTTGAAAATTCCGTACGGAATCCTTTTTCTGCCAGTGTTTGTTGAAGCATTTCCGCGTCATTGTGCTTGTGGTAAGTGCAGAGTACTGCTTTCAAAGGAGTTTTTCTTGACAGTATCGCTTTTGCTCCTTCCAACAGTTGAATTTCCGCCCCCTCAATGTCTGCTTTGATGAAATCTATTTTTTCATTCCCGAAAAAGGCATCCAGTGTAATACGGTTCTTTTCATTAACGTCGGAAACATATTTATTCACAATCACCACCTTTTCTTTCCATGGCGCAAACGTAGCTTCCAGCGCGGTTATCCATGCCTTATCCATCTCAAACAAATATATTTTCTTTACTTTTTCAATCACCGAAAGGGCAAAATTCCCTTCCGCAACACCGGCATCCACCACCACATCGCTTTCCGAAACATGAAACCCGGCCGTTTCATAAC
>JAIRLC010000077.1 GCA_031259645.1 Prevotellaceae bacterium
ATGGTGGCGCTGGCTCAGACCGGCACAGGTAAAACCGCTGCCTTTGGCATCCCTTGTATCCAGAAGCTTGATACCGGCCATAAATACACAGAGGTGCTCATCCTCTGCCCCACCCGCGAGTTGTGCGTGCAAATTACCAACGACCTGAAAAATTTTTCCAAATACGTGCCCGGTGTTGTTACACTGGCCGTGTATGGCGGCGCCTCTATTGAATCGCAAAAACGCACGCTGAACAAAGGTGCGAAAATCATTGTAGCCACGCCCGGCCGCATGGTTGACCTCACCAAACGCGGCTATGTGGACCTCTCGCAAGTACATACGGTGGTGCTCGACGAGGCCGACGAAATGCTGAACATGGGCTTCAAGGACGACCTCGACTTCATCCTCTCGAAAACCCCCGACACCAAGCAAACACTTCTCTTTTCGGCCACCATGCCGCTGGAGGTGGAGCGCATTGCCCGCACCTATATGAACAATCCGCTGGAAATCACCGTCGGGTCTAAAAATACGGGTTCGAAAAACGTACACCATTATTACTACCTGGTGCAGGCGCGCGACCGCTATCAGGCGTTAAAACGTATTGCCGATTATTACCCCAATATCTACTCTATTGTGTTCTGCCGCACCCGCGCCGAAACACAGGACGTGGCCGACAGGCTGATGAAAGACGGCTACAACGCCGATGCGCTGCACGGCGACCTCTCGCAAGCCCAGCGCGACGCGGTAATGCGGCGTTTCCGCAGCCGTAACCTGCAAATGCTGGTAGCCACCGACGTGGCGGCACGCGGCCTCGACGTGAATGACCTTACGCATGTCATCAATTACAACCTGCCCGACGAGATTGAGCAATACACCCACCGCAGCGGCCGCACAGGACGCGCCGACAAAACAGGCATATCCATCGCCATTATCAACCTGAAAGAAAAGCACAAAATCAAACGCACCGAAAAGGTCATCGGGCAGCAGTTTACGCAGGCAAAGGTGCCTACCGGCAAGGAAATCTGCGAAAAACAACTGTTCCACATCATTGAAAATATCGAAGCCATCGACGTGCAAAGTGAAGAAATACAAGAGTACCTTCCCATTATTATGAAGCGGCTGGATAGCCTTTCGCGGGAAGACCTTGTGAGCCGCCTCCTGTCGGTGGAATTTAACAGCTTTTTAGATTACTACAAAAACGCGCCCGATTTAAATGTTGACGACGCTGGGGGCAGTCATGAGGGACGCCGGAAAGGACGGAAAGAAGAATCCGGCCGCAGCAACCGGCAGCACCACGACAGCGAAGCCGGCTACACCCGCCTGTTTTTCAACACAGGCCGCATGGAACGGGTGGAACCGCCACAAATTATCCAACTGATTCATAAAGGCGCCGGCAAGCACGGTATTGACGTCGGCCGCATTGATATCTACGACGGTTTCACCTACGTGGACGTCGACGCCCAATACACCGACGACATATTAGACAACCTGAACGGCATGCAGTTCCGCGGCCGTACCCTGCGGGTTGACGTAGCCACTCCTCGTGGCAGTGGTGATCCTCATGAGAAAAAACGTGCTACTGTCAAAAAGAAAAAGCCCTTCAAAAAGAAAAAGCGTGAATTTGAAGGAAAACAGAGGAAAAAAAGGTGGTAGGTGCGTCTTTTTCTTAAATTTTCACTCATTTAGGATGTTGGCTTTTTGCAAATTTTCATAATCGGATTTGTTGAATATATGCAAAAAAAGTATTATTTTTGTTTTTATTAATACTAATTTTGGTATTGATAATTAAAGACATGAAATATAAATACTTAAAAACAAACATCTTAGAGGTATATTGCTTCTTTATCTTATGATATGAGTGATTATCAATATGTGGAAAAATTGGCGCAAGACGACCATGAATCGTTTCGGTGGTTGTTTATGCGATATTTTCCCAAATTGAAGATTTTTATTACGGGCTTTGTAAAATCCGAAGCCGTAGCCGAAGAACTGTCGCAGGACATCTTTGTGAAAATTTGGGAAAAACGAAAGACACTCACAGCCATACAATCATTTAACGCTTACATTTACCGCATGGCTAAGAATGTCGTGTTGAATTATTTCCAACATGAATACATAAAAAAAAGGTATATCGGACAACTTTCCTCCGATAGTGCCATTTCGGCCGATGAATTGTTCCAGGCAAAAGAAACGGAACTGCTCATACAGTTGACCGTAGCAAAGATGCCTGTGCAACGGAAAAAAGTTTTCGAATTGAGCCGGAAGTCACAGTTGAAAAATGAAGAGATCGCCCAAAAATTACATCTTTCAAAGAAAACGGTGGAAAATCATTTAAACCTCGCCCTGAGAGAGATACGAGAAGTTCTTAAGAATTTCTTTACAATTTTTTAATTTTCCTTGGGGGTAACAGCTATTTCGATTGTCTTATACGTAAAAACCGGAAATATGTCGAAGACACGTCGAATATTGCAACATTATTTTAATCATACCTATTCAAAAATTGTCCGTAATAATTTTTTGGATTGGTTCATCAATCACCGGAATGTTGACGAGAGAGACGTTGTTTTACGGGAATTGTGGGATAATTTGGAAGTAGCTCCGCAACAATCAATAGAACAATCGTTTAATCAGGTAAACTGCCGGATTTCAATGCGTGGCAGACAACCACGGCGTGTCCCGTTCCTGCAAAAAATCGGAAGAATAGCAGCAATATTATTACTGCCGCTGGTTTCGGCAAGTATCGTTTATTTTTACACCCAGTACAACAATGCTGCCACAACCGGCAGTGAGTTAACGGAATGTTTTGTGCCCAATGGGAAAATACGAATGGTGACGCTGCCCGATTCGTCACAAGTGTTGTTAAATGCCGGCACGGTGCTTATTTACCCC
>JAIRLC010000082.1 GCA_031259645.1 Prevotellaceae bacterium
CGTTTACACATTACAAATAATTAACTAAAATATAAATTCATGGGGTCAATTAAAGGTACACGTACAGAGCAAAATCTGTTGAAATCATTTGCCGGCGAATCACAGGCAACCAAGCGTTATACGATGTTTGCCAAACAAGCGCGGAAAGACGGTTATGAACAAATTGCGGCATTTTTTGAGGAAACGGCGGTGGAAGAGAGCCGCCACGCCACCGAGTTTTTCAGACTTTTGGAAGGCGGCGATGTGGAAATTACCGCAACATATCCAGCGGGGAAAGTAGGCACTACCGCCGAAAATTTATTGGCTGCGGCCAATGGTGAACTGGAAGAATGGGAAGTCCTGTACAGCGCATTCGCCAAAGTGGCGGAAGAAGAAGGGTTCCCTGATATTGCAAAGAAATTCAAATTGATCGGCACGGTAGAGAAACGTCATGAAGGGCGCTACCGTAAGCTGTTGAAAAATGTGGAAGCAAAAGAAGTGTTCCAGCGCGGAGCCACGCGAAAGTGGCATTGCCGCGAATGTGGATACGTGCACGAAGGGTCGAGCGCGCCCGATGTTTGCCCCTTATGCAGTCATCCACAAGCGTTTTATGAACTGCTGGCCGAGAACTTTTAATCTTCTTGCTTGCGTAACAGGTTGAAATTAAGCATGTTTATTTTGTTTTGTCAATTAAAGTTTGAAACTTTACTTTTTTATAGTTATATTTGTTCTTTTAATTGGGTAAAATGTTATGAAAAAATTATTGGTATTGTTATTATTGTCGGCGATGACAAGTGTTGTTATTGCGCAAAAGCCGTTAGTGTTGAAAGCAAAACCGGCTGCAAGTCAATCGGCAACCGGCAAAGTTGCTGCAGAAACAGTCTATAACGAAGGCGTGGCGCTGCTTGAGCAAAGTGAGTTTGAGGCGGCGATGGGTAAATTTACGAAAGCGCTTGAGATGAAACCTCAATTTGAGCAGGCTTTAAGTAATCGCGCTGTAGTAAAAAATGAAATGCGCGACTATGAGGGCGCGATAGCCGACTATGATGCGGCTATAAAAATTAAGCCTTCGGCCGGCGCGTATTTCGGACGGGGGCAGGCCAAATACGAGTTGAAACAAACGGCAGCAGCCATGGATGATTACACCAAGGCCATAGAGTTGGATAACACGTTTGCGCAAGCCTATTACTACCGCGGCGGTTTGTATTTTGAGCAATATGATATGACGCGCGCCATTGAAGACTACAATAAAGCCATCGAATATCGTCCTGACTATATTTATGCGTACAACGACAGGGCCAATGCGTATAAGGTGCTTGGCGACATGGAAGCGGCCATGAACGATTACACCAAAGCCATCGCCTTAGATGAACATGCTATTGATTTTGCCTTTAACAACCGCGGAAATTTGAAACGCAGCCTTGGCCAATATGCCGAAGCGATTGAAGATTATACGGCGTCAATCAAAGTAAATCCCGATTACTATATCGCTTATAATAACCGCGGATTGGCTAAGATTGACCTCGGCGACTATGAAGGCGCTATTCATGATTTTACCGAAGCGTTGCGTATTAAAGCCGATTACCATTACGCGCTGAATAATCGCGGCAATGCGAAGTTTAAAAAACGGGACTATGTGGCGGCAGCGGAAGATTACAGCGCTGCCATTAACTTGTTCCCTCGTTATGGCTATGCGTTCTTGAACAGAGGCTTGGCCAGGGAAATGCTGCGTGATATCGACGGAGCCAAATCCGATTATACCCAAGCTATAGCGTTGGGCGTGGGGGCTGCTGAAGAGTATATGAAAGAAATGAATTTTTAATTTAGTTTGACAAAAACATGAAAAACATGAAAAAATATCTTTTCCTTGCATTCGCGGTGTGTGTGGTACAGTTTGGTTTTGCTCAAACTAATGTGACCTTTACGCGTGATTACTTTTATGACAGGGAGGAACAGTTGGCTGATGCACTGCGGCAAATACAGGAGGGGGACAAATATTATTCGGAAGCGGAAAAGCGTAATCCGTCGCCGTTGGTTTTTGACTTGCCGGCCGAAGCGCTTTATGCTGCGGCCTTGCCTTTCTATTTAGAGGCTAATATTTTTAATCCGAATAATGTGGATTTGAACCGCCGTATTGCGAAGTGCTACCTTTTTGTACAACGTGAAAAAGCCTTGCTCTATGTGCAAAAAGCAATGAGTATAAGTTTGGAAATTCACCCCGAAATGTACCTGATACAAGCGTTGGCCTATCAGTCGGCCATGCAGTTTGACCAGGCTATAGCATCATACAAACAATATAAAAGCCGGCTTTCGCCGCAAGGATATGTCAAGTATGCCGGATTGATAGAAAAACGGCTGGCTGAATGTGCTGTTGCAAAAAAGGCCGTGGAAGAACCGCAAAGCGTATTTGTGGATAACTTGGGACAAAAAGTCAATGCGGGAGGCCCTGACCTCAATCCTTTATTCTTACAGAAGGAAGACAGGATGATTTATAACCAGGGGGGAGGAGCGCCGGGTTCCGGAAAGTTGACATATAATATTTTATCAGCGCCCAAAAATAAAGGGCTGTTCGCCGATCCTCAAAAAACAACCTTTCCGGATAACAAATATGCTGTGCTTTACATTGCGGAAGAGGAAGATTACGCCTTGCTTTACGATCCCAACAAGGGGAAAGGCGATATTTTTGAAGTGTACCGGAACGCCGATAATACTTGGAGGAAACCGGTTTCTGTGGGTAAAAACATAAACCACCGCAAGTGGGATGAGCGGACCGCATACCTGTCGCCCGAAGGCAATGTGATGTTTTTTTCGAGCAACAGGCCGGGCGGTTATGGCGGGTATGACATTTATTATGCTACGATGGACTATCGCGGCAAGTGGAGCAAGCCTGTGAATATCGGTGCGGCAATAAACAGCGAGTATGACGACCACATTTTGTATGTATCGGCGTCGGGTAATACTTTGTATTTTGCCTCTCAAGGGCATGAATCAATAGGCGGCTTTGACGTCTTTCAGGCGTCGTTGGCCAAGGATGAATGGGGCGCTGTGAAAAATCTGGGTTATCCGGTGAACTCGCCTTCCGATGAGCTTTCTTTCTATCCGGCAAAATATACGTCGGAATTTTATATTTCGTCAAACCGTGTAGGCAGTTACGGCAGTTTTGATGTGTATCGCGTGATTTCGGTGAATCCGAATAAACAGGTAGTCAGCAATTATGAAGATAACTTGTTGGCCTACCACATGCAACATATCTCCGAATTTGTGATTGAATCAACGGTACAGGTAAAAGCTACGGAAACGGTAACATTGAATGGCGTGGTCACCAATGAGCAAAAAAATCCGGTTAAAGCGGTTATTTCCATTTTCAATACCCGTACGGGCGTGGAAGTGGCGCAATTTGAGTCAAATGCGGCTACCGGGCAATTTACCCTGCCGGTATCGGCGGGATCGAATTATGCCATGCTGGTAACGGCGCCGGGCTATATGTTCCAATCGCAAAATATCAATGTGGCGTATGGCGCCAAGTCAAGAAGCCTCTATGTGGAACTCCTGAAGATGGAAGTGGACAAGAGTGTGGCGTTGCGTAACGTGTTCTTCGATTTCGGACAATATATCCCGACCGCTGCCTCGTTCAATGAATTGAACGTGTTGTTCCAGTTGATGGTTGACCAACCTAATATAAAGGTGGAAATTTCGGGGCACACCGATAATCGCGGCTCGCTGCAAGCCAATCAAATTTTGTCGGAACGCCGTGCAAAAGCCATTGTCGATTTCTTAATTCGAAACGGCATTGATCCGGCAAGGTTGAGTTATGTGGGTTATGGTTATGAGCGGCCTATCGCGCCAAATACTACGGTGGATGGACGCAGCCAGAACCGTCGTACGGAATTTAAAATTATGAGTCAATAAATGATCACCGAAGACGAAGCCCTGTTTCTCTATGAGCAGGTGCCCGTCAATGAACTGATGACGCTCGCCGATGCTTCCCGGCAACAACATGTGCCGGGAAACGGAGTGAGTTGGCAAATTGACAGGAATGTAAATATCACCAACGCCTGTATATCGGGCTGTTTGTTTTGTAATTTTCATTGTAAGCCCTATCAAACAGAAAAATTATTTACTACCGCCATAGATGATTATTGCCGGAAAATAGACGAGCTGTTTTCATTGGGCGGCAACCAGTTGTTGCTGCAAGGCGGATTGCACCCGAAGTATGGCCTCGATTTCTACACGGAATTATTCCGTACGCTGAAACAGCGCTATCCGGCGTTGAGGCTTCATGCGCTGGGGCCTCCGGAGGTGGCGCATATTGCGCGCTTGAGCCGTTTAAGTTACCGGGAGGTGTTGGTGCAATTGCGCGATGCGGGGCTTGACAGCTTGCCGGGAGCAGGAGCCGAAATCCTGATAGACCGTGTGCGCACACAATTGTCGCCGGGCAAACCCGGTGCGCAGGCCTGGCTCGATGTGATGCGTGAAGCGCACCGGCTGAACATGCCCACGTCGGCCACCATGGTGTTTGGACATCTTGAAACCAGGCGCGAACGCATACAACATTTAATAAAAATTCGTACCTTGCAACATGAAAAACCGGAAGGGGCGCATGGATTTTTGTCGTTTATTTGTTGGCCGATGCAGTTACAGGGCACGCAGCTTGAGGGAAAGGTAGCGCCGGTATCGGCGGTGGAATACATCAAAACAATAGCGGTGAGCCGGCTGGTACTCGACAACATTACAAACATCCAGGCCTCGTGGCTGACGGTGGGACGCGAAACGGCGCAAGTGTGCCTGCATGCAGGCGCCAACGACTTGGGCTCAATTATGATAGAGGAAAATGTGGTGTCGGCGGCGGGCGCAACACACCGGATGGACGCGGCAGGCATGCAGGCAGCCATCCGGGAAGCAGGCTACGAGCCGTGGTTGCGCGATCAGTTATTTCATCGGATAGAAGCATAATAAATAAAGTAAATAAACGGGATTATGAGAACAAAGCAAGAAATAGTAGACAACTGGTTGCCCCGCTATACCGGACAGGAAATAGAGCATTTCGGCAATCTTATTTTACTGACTAATTTCAGGGATTACCTGAGCATGTTTGCGGAAAAAATGAATACGGAAATAGTGTTTGAAAATGCAAATATGCCATGTGCTACCGCAGAGGGCATTACCATGATTAATTTCGGTATGGGCAGTCCGAATGCGGCTACCATTATGGATTTATTGTCGGCCATTCACCCGAAGGCGGTGTTGTTTCTCGGCAAGTGCGGCGCAATCAAGAGCGACCACCATGTGGGCGATTTTATTTTGCCCATTGCGGCGGTGCGTGGCGACGGCACGTCGAATGATTATTTCCCGCCGGAGGTGCCGGCTTTGCCTGCGTTCATGCTGCAACGCGCCGTATCGACCACTATCCGTGATTCGAATTGTGATTATTGGACGGGCACCATATATACCAGTAACCGCAGGGTGTGGGAGTATGACGATGAGTTTAAGGACTACTTGCGCGCTATCCGCTGCATGGCCGTTGATATGGAAACAGCCACCCTGTTCTCCGTGGGATTTTATAATTCGATCAGCACCGGCGCGCTGCTGCTGGTGTCGGATCTGCCGATGGCTGCCGATGGCGTAAAAACTTCAAAAAGCGACAAGTTGGTCACCAGAAATTTTGCGCACCTCCATTTGCAAATGGGCATTGATGCGCTTAAGCTTATCCAGCGTGATGGCAGTTCGGTGAAACACTTGCGTTTTTAGTAATTTCGCAACACTATGAACGGAATAAATTTTGTACCTCATGCAAAGGTTGTATGTCTTGTGGCTTGCATGTTATGCTTCGCGCCTCTGTTCGCGCAGCAGCAGGACCGGGATATTCACAACGTACAGTGTTTTGTGGGCGATAACGAGTTGTCGGATCCCATCATGGAATTTCGCGGGAAGGAGCATATCACCCTGTGGTTTGACGATTTTAATGAAACGCGCAACTATCTTCATTATGCCCTCGTGCACTGTGACGCCGACTGGAACGAGGACGGCCTGTTCTTTAGCGACTACATGGACGGCTTCGTTGAAAATCCCTTGCGCGATTATGCGTTATCATTTCAAACACAGACGAACTATGTTTATTACAGGTTGCAAATCCCGAATGAGGATGTGCAATTGAAAGCATCGGGCAATTATCTCATAAAAATATATGAGCGGGATCCCGAAAAACCGGTGTTGACGCAGCGTTTTTCTGTGTATGAAAAGGCGGTGGCGGTTAAATTGAATACGCGGGGGCCTATGCTCACAGGCGAAAGTTGTTTGCAGCAGCTTGAGTTCTCGGTGCGGCATCCGGCCTTGCCGGTGCGCGACGCCTACAGGGAGCTGAAGGTGCGGGTCACGCAAAACGGTATCGCCCTGCCCGGCGTGGAAAATCCGTCGCCCTCGTTTATCGAACAGCATGAGGTGTCTTATACGCTGGCTACTAAGAACTGGTATCCGGGCGGCAATGAGTACCGGATTTTCGATATACGCACGCTGGATTTTGGCGCGCAGGGCGTGCAGCAGGTGCGCTATGACGAGCTGGGCGTGCCTTATGCCTTGCTGACTGTGGACACGCCGCGCGAGCATAAACCTTATACTTTCGTCCGTGATCTTAATGGGAAATACCGGGTGGAGGCCAACCGGAGAACCAACCGCCATGCCGAAGCCGAGTATGTGATGGCCGGCTTTACGCTGGATTCCGAAGAATTTCAGGATGCCGGCGTCTTTGTTTTCGGGCAGTTGTCGAACTTCGCCCTGCGTCCCGAATTTGCCATGACTTACAATGTGGACGCGGGCGCTTATGAATTAAATGTGCCTTTGAAACAGGCCTATTACAACTACCGCTACGTGTTGGTTCCCCATAATCAACTGCCCGACTGGAACGCTATTGAAGGCTGTTTTGCCGAAGCCGAAAATTATTATACCGTGCTGGTATATTACCGTTCTTTCCGTGACCGCTACGACCGGCTGGTGGGCGTCCATTCCGTGAATACGCTATAGGCCGGATGTAAAATAGTAAACTTATTTTTATATTTGATAATTTTTATATACTTTTGCAGCCTTATACAATCTCCGATTATGAGACAGCTTAAAATCACAAAGTCGATTACAAACCGTGAGAGCGCATCGCTCGATAAATACCTGCAAGAAATTGGCCGTGAAGAATTAATTTCCGTAGAGGAAGAAGTGGAGTTAGCCCAGCGCATCAAGCGGGGCGACCAGGAGGCTTTGGAGAAACTCACCCGGGCCAATTTGCGGTTTGTGGTGTCGGTGGCGAAGCAATACCAAAATCAAGGCCTCAGCCTGCCGGACTTGATTAACGAAGGCAACTTGGGACTAATCAAAGCCGCAGAAAAATTTGACGAAACGCGCGGATTCAAGTTTATTTCTTATGCCGTGTGGTGGATCCGCCAATCTATCTTGCAAGCGCTGGCCGAGCAATCGCGCATTGTGCGCTTACCCCTCAACCAAGTGGGGTCATTGAATAAAATCAACAAAGCGCTGGCTAAATTTGAACAGGAGCATGAGCGCGCGCCGTCGCCCGAAGAGCTGGCCGCCGTGCTTGAAATCCCGCGTGAAAAAATTTCCGACACCTTGCGTGTTTCGGGACGTCATGTGTCGGTTGACGCCCCTTTTGTGGACGGTGAAGACAATAGTTTGCTTGATGTACTGGTCAATAACGACTCGCCCAATGCCGACAGGGGATTGATTAACGAATCGCTTTCCCGCGAAATAGACCGTGCTTTATCGACCCTGACCGAGCGCGAGCGCGACATCGTAAAATATTTCTTCGGCATCGGCACTCAGGAAATGACACTTGAGGAAATCGGCGAGCACTTCGGCCTTACCCGCGAACGGGTGCGGCAGATTAAGGAAAAAGCCATCCGCCGCTTGCGTCACAGCACCCGCAGCAAGTTACTCAAAACCTATTTGGGATAATCCCGGTATCACTTATTGTCTTTTTTCACCACTTTCACATCGCGGTATTCAAGCCCTTCGGTGTAAATTTTCATGGCGCGGAAACTCATGCCCATGTTGGAATACCCACCGTCGTGGAATAAATTCTGCATGGTCACCTTGCGCGTCAGGTCGCTGAATAACGTAATGATATAGTTGGCACATTCCACCGCGTTGGCGTTGCCCAACGGCGACATGCGTTCGGCGAAATCAACCAGGTTGTCAAACCCCAAAATGCCGCTGCCTGCCGTCGTCAGCGTGGGCGACTGCGACACCGTATTGATGCGGATGCGTTTCTCGCGGCCATAAATGTATCCGAAACTGCGGGCGATAGACTCCAGCATGGCTTTGGCGTCGGCCATATCGTTGTAGCCATACAGCGTGCGTTGCGCTGCCACATACGAAAGCGCTACCACTGAGCCCCAATCACTGATGGCGTCGAGTTTGCGGCACACCTGCAAAATCTTGTGAAAAGAAATGGCCGAAATATCCAGCGTCTGTTGCAGGAAATTATAGTCGAGGTCGTCATACGTGCGTCCCTTGCGTACGTTGGGCGACATCCCGATGGAGTGCAGTACGAAATCGAATTTTCCGCCCAGATGCTCCATGCCTTTCGTTACTAAATTTTCCAAATCCTGCACCTTTGTGGCGTCTGCCGGAATTACAATTGTCTGGCATTTTTCAGCCAATTCGTCAATATTCCCCAAACGCATGGATACCGGTGTGTTTGTCAGTACAAACGTGGCGCCTTCTTCACGGGCGCGTTCCGCCACTTTCCACGCAATTGACTTGTCGTTTAACGCACCAAAAATCAAGCCGCGTTTTCCTTTTAATAAATTATACATATCTTTATATTTAATTTTTGAGATACAAAGATAAAAAACTTATTTTTATGAACCAACCCGGTGATATTTACAAAACCATTGCTGCGCCTTGCTCCGGCGTGTTTAAGGACAAGGGGAGCAAGTTCTTAGCCTATGCTTTTCCGGTAGATACGGTGGGCGACGTGAAGCAACAGGTGCAGCATTTGAAGAAAGAATATTTTGATGCACGGCACCATTGTTATGCTTACCGCATAGGTGTGCATGGCGAACAATGGCGCGCCAACGACGACGGAGAGCCCTCGTCCACAGCTGGAAAGCCGATACTGGGGCAGTTGCTTTCGCAGGAATTAACGAATGTGCTGATTGTGGTGGTGCGCTATTTCGGCGGTATACAGCTTGGCGTGCCGGGACTTATCAACGCTTACCGCAGCGCGGCTTCCGATGCACTGGCGCATGCTCAAATCGTGGAGAAAACGGCAAAAGAACAACTTACTTTCTGTTTTTCTTATGAGGCCATGAACGATGTGATGAAGTGGCTGAAGGAAGAGAAGGCGGAAATCCTTTCGCAGCAGTTCGACGCCGAATGTGTCATCACAATCGCCGTACCGCGAAGCCGGGCGGATGATATGCGGGACAGGATAGAAAGGGTGAAAAGGGAGAAAAGGTGAAAGGGAGAACGAGGGAATGGGTGAAATCAATTTTTTTGTATATCTTTGTGATACTTTAGTCCAAAAATAACATCATGCCAAAAAGTTTAGTATCCATCCATGATTTCTCGAAAGACGAACTGCTGCACATCGTGAAGCAGGCGGCGGCTTTTGAGAACGACCACCGGCCGGTGTTTAAAGGGAAAGTGGTGGCCACCATCTTTTTTGAACCCTCGACCCGTACGCGCCTCAGTTTTGAAACCGCAGCCAACCGGCTCGGCGCCCGTGTGGTGGGCTTTTCCGACGCCGACAACACCAGTGTTTCGAAGGGCGAAACGTTAAAAGACACCATCATGATGATTTCAAATTATGCCGACCTCATCGT